>JAIFNN010000185.1 GCA_020047715.1 Bacteroidota bacterium
AATAGCAGCCCTCATCAACGGAACGGAAGATTTCCTTAGCATTCTGCGTGAATCCGGAATCACCATATTTTCAACCGGGGGTGAAACTGCCGATGTAGGCGATCTGGTAAGAACGATTATTGTCGACTCTACCGTTACCTGCAGGATGAAGCGTTCTGATGTTATTGAAAACAATATTCAGGCCGGTGATGTAATCGTTGGACTGGCATCATATGGGCAGGCCTCCTATGAGGATGAGTATAACGGGGGAATGGGAAGCAATGGCCTGACCTCGGCCCGGCATGATGTTTTTGCCCACTACCTGGCCGAAAAATACCCTGAAAGTTTTGATTCGGAAGTCCCTGAAAACCTGGTCTACTCTGGCAAGTGCAGGCTTGATGACATAATCCCGGGAACCGGAACTACTGCCGGAAAATTGGTCTTATCCCCAACAAGAACCTATGCTCCCTTAGTAAAGAAGATCCTTAATGAAATCAACAGAAAAGATATTCATGGGATGATTCATTGTTCCGGGGGAGGGCAAACAAAAGTGCTCCATTTTAGTCAAAACATCCACATCGTAAAAGATAATCTCTTCGAAATACCCCCTTTGTTCAAGCTGATTATGGAACAGAGCGGCACTCCCCTCAGGGAGATGTATCAGGTTTTCAACATGGGTCACCGGATGGAATTTTACGTTCCACTGGCTGTTGCAGACATTGTAATTCGCGCTGCCAACTCTTTTAACATCGATGCCCGTATTGTGGGACATTGCGATTCTTTCAAAGGCAAGAAACTCACCATCCGCACAGGGAAAGACAGTTTCGAGTATTAGCTCCAATCCTGGCGCTTTCCGCATTCCTTCGTTTCACAGAATTTTCACAAGGCATTTAAACAGTATCCAATATGAGCAATAATTTGTTTTTAGAGAAATTACAAGGGGTCAAAAACCGCTTTCATGAAGTCAGCGAGCTGATTACCAATCCGAATATCGTTTCGGACATGAAAAAATACATCCAGTTAAACCGCGAATACAAGCAACTTGAGCCTATTATGGAGGCTTACAACGAATATAAGAACATTACCGATAATATTGTCTCAGCTCAGGAAATCCTCAACAACGAAAAAGATGATGAACTCAGGGAGATGGCAAAAGAAGAAATTGATTCCCTTTCTGAGCAGGTCACCCCTCTGGAAGACAAAATTAAATTCCTTCTGATTCCTGCAGATCCTGAGGATGAAAAGAATGCCGTACTCGAGATACGCGGAGGTACAGGGGGAGATGAGGCGAGTATTTTCGCGGGGGATCTCTACCGTATGTATACAAAATTCTTTGATATAAAGGGATGGAAGTATGCAATTACCACCGCTACAGAAGGAACTGTTGGAGGTTATAAGGAGGTGATCATCGATGTTACCGGGCATGGTGTTTATGGCATTATGAAGTATGAATCGGGTGTTCATCGCGTACAACGTGTTCCTCAAACCGAGACCCAGGGCAGGGTGCACACCTCAGCGGCTACTGTTGCCGTGCTCCCCGAAGCCGATGAGTTTGATGTTGAATTGAAAACAGAAGATATCAGAAAAGACACGTATTGCTCTTCCGGACCCGGCGGACAGTCGGTAAACACAACCTATTCGGCGATCCGTCTCACCCATATTCCCTCGGGACTAGTGGTTACCTGTCAGGATGAAAAATCCCAGATCAAAAACCTGGAAAAAGCCATGAAGGAATTGCGAACCAGACTTTACAATCTGGAATACCAGAAAAGGATGGATGCCATCGCCCTAAAACGAAAAACCATGGTTTCTTCGGGTGACCGTTCTGCAAAGATCCGGACCTACAATTATCCCCAGGGAAGAATAACCGATCATCGTATCAATTATACCATGTATAACCTGCAGGCCGTATTGAACGGCGACATACAGGAACTGATTTCACAATTGCAAATGGCCGAAAATACTGAGAGACTTAAAGAAAGTGGAATCTAACCCGGGTGTAAAAGTTGGTGCCGGGAGAAAACGAAACACTGTTTCGTCCGAACCTTCAGCCAAATATCCCTAACGACTAACAACAAATTATCATGAACGCCCGACAGTTATTCAACCAGATTCGTGAAAAACAGAGTTATCTCTGCATCGGTCTTGACACCGATTACGAGAAAATTCCAAAAATACTGCTTGATAACGAATACCCGGTTTTTGAGTTTAATAAAAGGATTATTAAAGCCACCGCGGATCTGGCCGTTGCATATAAGCCAAATCTGGCATTTTACGAAAGTCTTGGAGCGGCAGGTCAGATGAGTCTTGAGATGACAGTAAACTACCTCCGTACCCATTTCCCGGAGATCTTTATTATTGCCGACGCCAAGCGGGGAGATATTGGTAACACTTCAAAGATGTACGCTTCTGCTTTCTTCAGCAATTTTGATTTCGATGCCGTAACGGTAGCCCCATACATGGGGGTTGATAGTGTCAAACCCTTTCTCGGTCACCCCGACAAATGGGTTATCCTTCTGGCCCTGACATCGAATCCTGGAGCCGAGGATTTCCAGTTTCAAAAACTCGAAACCACGGGCGAATATCTCTTTGAAAAAGTAATCCGGACTTCCGCGCTCTGGGGAAACACGGATAATATGATGTATGTGGTAGGAGCCACCAAAGCTGAATGGCTCAGGAAAATCAGGAAAATTATCCCCGATCATTTTCTGCTAATCCCCGGAGTGGGAGCTCAGGGTGGCAGTCTCGAGGAGGTAAGCGAAGCGGGGATGAATTCGCAGTGCGGACTTCTTGTTAATGCGAGCCGAAGTATCATATATGCCGATATTACAAGTAATTTTGATGAGGCAGCCCGCTCAGAGGCAATGACAATTCAGAAAGAGATGGCAGGATACCTTGCTAAAGCGAAGCTTGTTTGAGTTTAAAAAAGATTCAAAGAGTTCGCCAAAATTCCCTTAATACTTTTCCAGCTTTTAACGCTGATTTTTTCAATTTCATCACATTAAGGTTAAAACCTTGAGTCCGGGACGAAAAGTCACGAAACATGTTTTTGTCGTTTCCTGCACTTTCCTTATCTGGGGAGAATCAATTAGTAGCGTTTTGCGAACGTTTCCCCCGAGAACACCCTATTTTCCCACCCGGTCTCTGCCTTATTTTATTAGCCATGGAAAGCATCAAAGAAGACTTGCTTCATTTTATTTGGGAGAACCGGATGTTCGATAACTCCTCGCTGTCTGTCAAGGAGGAGAAGGTTGAGGTAATCGATACGGGTCAGCATAACAAAGCATCAGGTCCGGACTTTTTCAATGCCAGGATAAAAATTGGAAACACGCAGTGGGCTGGTAATGTAGAGATCCATGTAAAAGCGTCCGACTGGTTCAGACACAATCATCATGGCGATCCCGCCTATTTCAACGTCATCCTTCATGTCGTTTATGAGCAGGACTGTCGGCTGGAGCGGCCCGGGGGGGAGGAAATCCCTTGTCTGGTGCTGAAGTTTGATGAAAGCTTGATTGAGAATTATAACCGACTTGTCAAAACAACATCGGTAATTCCCTGTCACAAGTTTCTGCAAGACATTGATAAAATCTATTGGAGCGACTGGTATTCAAAGCTTATGATCGGTCGATTGGAGGAAAAGACACTGGAGATTGAAAGGGTGCTGTCGGCAAACAAGTACAATTGGGAGGATTGTTTGTATCATTTTTTGGGAAGGAGTTTCGGGTTTAAAATCAATGCACTGCCATTTGAGACCCTTGTAAGGACTACACCTCTAAATGTATTGTTACGTTTAAGGCAGAAATCGCTGACCCTTAATGCCATTTTGTTTGGACAAGCGGGTTTTCTGGAAGACCTTTTATCGGAAGACGAATATTATGTTTCACTTCAGCGGGAGTACCAGCCCATGATGAAAACCTTGCCTTCCCGGGCCATCGACAAAAGCAACTGGAAATTCATGGGAGCGCGGCCGGGCAATTTCCCGCTTGTTAGAATTGCCCAGTTCGCGTCGGTTATTGTGAAGCGGTATCCTTTGTTTGCGCAACTCACAGACCATCCGGATTTGAAAAGCTGGAGGAAAATACTGGAGCCGGGAATAGAGCCTTATTGGGAGAGCCATTACCTGTTTGGCAAGACAGGGAAGAAGAGGAAACTGAGAATGGGGAAAATGGCAGTGGATTTGGTAATCCTAAATGCGTTTATCCCAATTGTTTTTCATTATGGAACATTTCGCCGAAGGGGTGATTTGAAAGACCGGGTTCTCAGTATCCTTGAGGAGTTGCCATCAGAGAAGAACGATATAATCAAAAAATGGGAAGAGAAGGGTGTTAAGTCCGGAAATGCTTTTGAATCCCAAGCTCTCATTCATCTTACCACAAGGTTTTGCAAGCAAAGAAAATGTTTGGAATGCATGATCGGAAACCGGATTATCAAGGCTTGGGATCCGGTCGAAAACTGAAGTTTTGTTTCAAAGAGAAAGAAAGCTTGTTAATATCCTGAGCCCAAAAGCATTTCTAAATCTTTGGCCTTATTTCTGAAAGCTTTGGTTTTATAAGCTTTTTGGATAAAACTAAGGCTTGCTGGAGGTGTGTTTTTGAATGGTTAACATCTTTTGCAAAAAAGTGCTAAAAAAAGTGCAGGCAAATACACATTGAATTGAAATATGTCATATAATTACATCAAATTTTAACATGGAATTATGGTTTAAGAGACAAATTATAATTCATTAGAAATAAACATATTAACATACACAAAATCCACAAGAAAAAATTAAAGAAGCATCGCTTTCTTATGAAATCAGAAGAAAAACAAGTTTTGACCGCAGCCTCAGGAGATGCTGATGGTCAGGAACCCCCAAGCAGTTATGGCGGGTTCCGGAATGAAACAATAAGCTTCACTGCAAAAGCAAAAAAAGAATTCCCCATAAACGAAAAAGCCCAGGCTTTCAAGGAACGGTTTTTTCCCGGCGTCAGCAGCCTTGATTGGAATAACTGGCAATGGCAAATCAGAAACAGTTTCACTTCTCTCAAGCAACTCGAAACCTTCCTGTATCTCTCTCCCGAAGAGAAAACCATTTCCGACAGGGAAATAAATCTCCCGATGCGAATTACACCCTATTATGCCAGTTTGCTCGACAAATGCAATCCCCTGCAGCCTTTGCGGAGGACCGTTGTTCCGGTAATCGACGAACTGATCGTATCCCCCGGGGAAGAGTCCGATCCACTTAGTGAGGGTCACGATAGTCCTGTTGACTTGATTGTTCACCGCTATCCTGACAGGGCCCTGTTTCTCATAACTGGTATTTGCAGTGTTTATTGCAGATATTGCACCCGCTCGCATATGGTAGGCAAAAAAGAGAAGAGCCATCCCAGCCTGAATAAGATCGACGCCGCAATCGAATACATCAGAAACCATCCGGAAATCCGTGATGTTCTGCTTTCAGGCGGTGACCCTCTTACCATGTCAGACAACCGTCTGGAATATATCCTCTCCAGACTCAGAGCTATTCAACATGTGGAGATCATCAGGATTGGAACCAAGGTTCCCGTTGTGCTCCCGCAGCGAATAACTTCTGAACTGGTTAAAAAACTTAAAAAGTATCATCCCTTGTATCTGAGTATACATTTTACCCATCCTGAGGAAATGACCGAGGAGACCAAGGCTGCGTGCAATCGTTTGGCAGATGCCGGAATACCAATGGGTAGCCAGACCGTTTTGCTAAAAGGGGTAAACGATGAAACCGAAATTTTCACCAAACTCACCCATGAGTTGCTTAAAGTCAGGGTACGTCCATACTACTTGTATCAGTGCGACCCGATTCCCGGATCTTCCCATTTCAGGACTCCCGTGAAAAAAGGTCTTGAGATTATCAAGGGTCTCAGGGGATTCACCTCCGGCTATGCCGTTCCGCATTATGTTATTGATGCGCCCGGCGGTGGAGGTAAAATACCCCTCCTGCCTTCCTATTATAAAGGAAAGGAAGATGGGAATATTATTCTCTCCAATTATGAGAATAAAAAATATAAGTACCCTGATTATATGTAATTCTCTTTGCCCCAAGGTCGCCAGAACACTTCACAATACCGGGAACTCATCACTCGTATTCCTTGTGGGGTTTAGTGTGTAGGTGTTATCGTGCAACTGTCAATGTTTTTGATTTGTCAACAGAAAGAGGAGTCCTCAACACGACTCTTCTTCTTAAATACTGTAGAAATGTTAGTTGGATTAACTTACGATTTGCGCTCAGAATACCTCATGCAGGGTTATACAGAGGAAGAGACTGCCGAATTTGACAGGGAGGAAACTATTGCTGCCATTGAATCGACCCTTAACGCTTTGGGCTATGAGACCGAGAGGATTGGGAACGTTAAACAGCTTGCAAAGGGGCTGGTGTTTGGAAAGAAGTGGGATATTGTTTTCAATATTTGCGAGGGGATGTATGGAATTGGACGTGAAGCGCAGGTTCCGGCCCTGCTCGATGCTTATAATATCCCTTACGTTTTTTCGGGCCCCCTCGTTCTCGCACTGACCCTTCATAAAGCTATGACCAAAAGCGTGGTTCGCGATGCTGGCGTCCCAACTCCTGCTTACCACGTGGTACATAAACCCGAGGATGTAAGATCCGTTAATCTCCCGTTTCCTCTTTTTGCCAAACCTCTTGCAGAAGGCACCGGAAAAGGGATTGACTCAAATTCGGTGATTGAGAACCCCGAACAGCTCAAGCAGAGATGCTTCTATTTATTGGAACGTTTCAAACAACCGGTTCTGGTTGAAACCTACCTGAGTGGAAGAGAATTCACAGTAGGAATCATTGGTACGGGAGAGAAAGCCCGCTCTGTTGGAGTTATGGAAATTATTCTGAATGCCAAAGCAGAGAAAAACGTGTACTCTTATGTTAATAAGGAGGAATGTGAGGAACTGGTGGAGTATGTTCTTGTAAAAGGAGCGGTGGCGGAGGCCTGCGAGAAAGTATCTCTCGATGCATGGCGATCGTTGGGCTGTGAGGACGCCGGGCGGGTTGATGTTCGTCATGATGGCTCCGGCATTCCAAACTTCATCGAAGTGAACCCGCTTGCGGGAATTCACCCCGAGCATTCCGACTTGCCGATCCTAAGCAGCAAAAATGGAATAAGCTATCCCGAGCTGATGCGTATGATTATGGATTCGGCCGTTCAGAAAATCAAGAAAAGTTATTAATCCCATGATCAAAAAAGTCCTGCTTCTCATCAACAGAATTTCCGAAAATCCCACTGAAGATGAGATGGATGTTCTTTCTCAGGCAAGCGAGGTGGAAGCAGCACTTTCTGAGCTGGGTTATGAACATTCGCGCGAGTTTCTGGATCTGAATCTCGAACAGGCAAAGCAAAATATTCTTTCATACTCCCCGGATCTTATATTTAACCTTGTTGAAACCATCGATCAGCGCGGCGATTTGATTTATCTGGCTCCCGCATTGCTTGGCAGTATGAAGATTCCTTACACCGGCTGCACCCTCGATGGTATGTTCCTCACTTCAAATAAGATACTTACCAAGGAGTTGTTGGTGCTCCATGGAATAAGAACTCCTCAATGGTATGAGAGTTCCGGACCTATCGATGTAAATCCCGCGAAAACATACATTGCCAAACCCCTTTGGGAAGACGCATCTGTGGGAATTAATGACAACAGTGTGTTTACGGGCAATAATCCCGAAATAGTTGATGAACTCAGAAAACGTTGGGGCAAGGGATTTTTCATCGAAGAATTTATCGACGGCAGGGAGTTTAATGTCTCTGTTCTCGGGGGAGCAAATGGCCCTCAGGTAATGCCGCTTGCTGAAATTGTGTTCCATGAGTTCCCCGCGGGCAAGCCAAAAATTGTTGGATATGCCGCCAAGTGGGACCAGGACACATTTGAATACAAGAACACCCTTAGGAGTTTTGATATTTCCGGCACCACCACGGTTTTGCAGGAGGAATTGCACGAAATGGCACTCAGGTGCTGGGAAATTTTTAATCTCAGGGGATATGCGCGTGTCGATTTCAGGGTTGATCAAAACAACAAACCCTATGTTTTGGAGATCAACGCAAATCCATGTATATCGCCCGATGCCGGCTTTTACGCTGCCTGTTCCAATACCGGACTCACATTTAAGCAAGTTGTTGAACGGATTATTTACGATGCAAATTCATGAAGACAGAAAACATTACTTTCCGCACTATTGTTAAATTTGAAGATATTGAGGACGTAACCGGGATCGTTCGCTCCACAAATTTCTTCCGCGAAGACGAAGTCCTTGTTGCCCGCGAACTCGTTGAGGAAGCTTTCCACAAGGGTAAAGAAAGCGGGTACGAGTTTATTTTTGCGGAAGTGGGAGGAAGAACCATATCATATTCCTGCTACGGACTGATTCCCTGCACCCTAAAAAGCTACGACCTCTACTGGATAGCTACTCATAACGATTTCAGGGGAATGGGGATAGGGCGCATTGTTCTGAAGAAAACCGAGGAAGCTGTGGCAATGCTGGGCGGAAAAACGGTTTATGTGGAAACCTCCTCAAAAGAGCAGTATGTCTCCACCCGCGTATTTTATGAGAAGAACGAATACACACTGAAAGCCCGATTCGAGGATTTCTACGATATTGGGGATGATAAGTGCGTCTATACTAAGGTAGTCGATTCACCGAAATAATTTTTTCAGCAATAGCTTAGTGTTATTGGAAGTTTTTAACATTACGAAAATGATACTAAACAAGAATGAAAGGTACTAGTTCTACTTTTCATTCTTTGGACACTGGCCTTCCTTGGTGGTTTTATCATACTTTGTTTCTTGAACGCTTTTACCTCTTTCACGAAAAATAATATTTGAACAACATCTTGTTATATTAAAAATTTTGAATATTTTTGCAGTTCGAAAAAAATTGAAGAAAGAAAAATTAAAAAAATCGTAAAGAATGTTAACTGCTGAACAGAAATCAGAAATTTTCAAAGTGCACGGGAAATCAGAAACCAATACTGGCCTGTCCGAATCACAGGTTGCTTTGTTTTCAACCAGGATAAACGACTTGACACAGCACCTGAAAACAAATAAAAAAGACTTCAGTACACAGAGAGCGCTTCTTAAGCTTGTTGGTAAAAGAAGGCGTTTGCTCGATTACCTAAAAGATACTGATATCCAGCGATACAGAAATATCGTAAAGGCTTTGAACTTAAGAAAGTAAAAACCATAAAAAAGGCAATTCCTTCGATTGCCTTTTTTGTTTACAGGCATATTTCAGGCGCTTATGCGCAAAGCATTATTTCCCTGGCGCTTGAAATACAATCCCTGATATCAGGGTCCAGGCCAAACCCTCCGTTACTTCGTTACCCCGTTACCCCGTTACACTGTAACTGCTTAGCTTTGTAACTTCCAAAAAAATCAAACAAAGAGAAACCAAAAAGAAACCAAAGAAAATGTACAAACTCACACAAAAGAATATTGATCTTGGCGATGGCAGGATAGTAACCATCGAAACCGGAAAATTGGCCAAACAAGCCGATGGCTCCGTTGTTGTTCGTATGGGAAACACCATGCTTCTTGCAACTGTTGTTGCTGCTACTGATGCAAAAGAAGACGTGGATTTCATGCCCCTTTCCGTTGAGTACAAGGAAAAATATGCCGCCTCCGGTCGTTTCCCCGGCGGTTTCATGAAACGCGAAGCCCGTGCAGGCGATTATGAAATTCTCGTATCCCGCTTAATCGACCGTGCATTGCGTCCTCTTTTTCCTGCCGATTATCATGCAGAGGTATTTGTGAATGTTATGTTGTTATCAGCCGACAACGACACCGCTCCCGATGCTCTTGCCGGACTTGCCGCTTCTGCTGCACTCAGTGTTTCAACAATTCCTTTTGGTGGACCCATCTCTGAAGTCCGAGTTGCCCGAATAAACGGGAAATTTGTTGTTAACCCCGGGTTTAAAGATTTGAAATCGGCCGACATCGATATCATGGTTGCTGCAACAAAAGAAAACATTCTTATGGTTGAAGGCGAAATGAGCGAGGTTTCGGAAAACGACATGATCGAGGCTATTCGTGTTGCGCATGAGGCTATCAAAAAACAATGCATTGCTCAGGACGAACTGGCAAAGGAATTGGGTATTGTTAAGCGTGAATACTCCCACGAAACCAACGACCTGGAATTGAAAGCCCGTATTGAAAATGAACTTTACGATAAGGTTTACGCAGTTGCCGGAAAAGGAAATCCCAACAAACATGAGCGTGCTGCCAATTTCCAGGCAATCCGCGATGAGTTCATGACAAAACTGAAAGCAGAAGTTGGAGAGGATAAAGTTAACGAGATGCTCGTTAAAAAGTATTACCACGATGTAGAGAAATCTGCTGTGCGTAACAATATCCTCGACAAAGGCATTCGCCTCGACGGTCGCAAAACCGATGAGATCCGCCCCATCTGGTGCGAGGTTGATTATCTTCCCGCAACTCACGGTTCGGCACTTTTCACCCGTGGAGAAACCCAATCTCTGACTACGGTTACCCTGGGTACCAAAATGGATGAAAAAATGATTGACGAGGTACTTTTCAAAGGAACCGAGAAATTCGTTTTGCATTATAATTTTCCTCCCTTCTCAACAGGCGAAGCCAAACCCTATAGGGGCACAGGCCGTCGCGAGATAGGTCACGGAAATCTTGCTCACCGTGCACTGAAACGTATGGTTCCCGGTCCCGACCAGATTCCTTATGCTGTTCGTGTTGTGTCTGACATTCTTGAATCAAACGGTTCGTCTTCAATGGCTACCGTTTGCGCAGGTACACTTGCACTGATGGATGCCGGCGTGAAAATGAAAAAACCGGTTTCCGGTATTGCCATGGGTCTTATCACAGATTCAAAATCCGGCAAATGGGCGGTTCTTTCCGATATCCTTGGCGACGAAGATCACCTTGGGGATATGGATTTCAAAGTAACCGGTACACGCGACGGAATTACTGCAACACAGATGGACATCAAAGTTGACGGACTTTCATTTGAGGTTTTGTCAAAAGCTCTCGAGCAGGCTAAAGCAGGCAGACTGCACATCCTGGATGTGATGATGAAGACTCTGGATGCGCCACGCGAAGACTACAAACCTCATGCACCTCGTATTATCAGGATCGAAATACCTAAAGAACTGATCGGTGCTCTGATTGGCCCGGGTGGAAAAATCATCCAGGAAATTCAGAGAGAAACAGGAACTGTTATCACAATCGAAGAAGTTGACAATAAAGGTATTGTTGATGTCTCTGCAGTCGACAAAACATCCATCGATGCTGCAATGGCACGTATACAGAGGATCGTAGCGGTTCCTGAGATTGATAAGGTTTACAGAGGAAAAGTTAAAGCTATCGTAGCATTTGGTGCTTTTGTTGAAATTATCCCCGGAAAAGAAGGTCTGCTGCATATTTCGGAAATCGAATGGAGAAGGCTCAATACCGTTGATGAAGTCTTGAAAGAAGGAGACGAGATCGATGTGAAACTGATCGATGTTGATCCCAAGACCGGCAAGCTCAAACTTTCGAGAAAAGTATTGTTGCCCAAGCCAGAAGCCAAAGCATAAACATTGAAAATTTTTTGTGAAACGCAGGGTGTTTGCCCTGCGTTTTTTTTATTTTCCACATCCGTTAAAAAACATACCTGCTGAGGAAAGATGTTTCTTAAAACACTTATCTTTGTTCTAATCCTTAAATTATGAACCCCTTATTCAATTTTAATGACAAAGCTTATCATACCCTTAATTGCTCTGCTTCTTGCAGCCTGTAACCAAACCCAAATGAACTATCCCGAAACCCTTAAAGATGCCACAGTTGACAACTATTTTGGAACCTCGGTAGATGATCCTTACCGTTGGCTTGAAGATGATATGTCGCAACAAACCGGCGAATGGGTTACCGCTCAGAATGCCGTTACCGATTCTTTCCTCGCCGCAATTCCATACCGTGAAAAGATTCGTGAACGTCTTACCCAACTGTGGAACTTTTCGAGAATGAATGAGCTTGAAAAAAAAGGCGGGCATTATTTCTATTCCTATAATACAGGATTGCAGAACCAGGATGTGATAATGGTAAAAGAAAACCTTACGGATTCGGGGCGGATATTTTTAGATCCCAACCTTTTGTCTGAAGAGGGAACCTCCGCACTGTCGATGTTCTCCGTTTCCAACGATGGCAAGTATTTCGCATATGGAATCGCAAAAGCAGGCTCGGACTGGAATGAGTTTTTTATTAAGGAAATTGAAGGCAACAAAGATCTTGATGACCATCTGAAATGGATAAAGTTCAGTGGGATATCCTGGTATAAAGACGGCTTTTTTTACAGTCGATTCAACGAACCCAAAGAAGGGGATGCTCTCAAAGGAGAAAATCTCAACAGCAAAGTTTATTACCATAAGGTTGGCACAGCACAAAGTTCCGATGCTTTGGTGTATGAGGACCCTGAACACCCCGGCTACAGTTTTAATGCTTCGGTTAGCGATGATGAGAAGTATCTGATTGTTAGCGCTATTGAGTCTACCACAGGAAATGCCCTTTACGTTAAAGACCTTACAAAGTCAAACTCCGGATTTGTGAGACTGGTAGACAATTTCGACAATGATTTTGTTTTTGTTGGCTCTATTGGTACTTCTATTTTTCTGCACACCAATTACAATGCACCAAAATACAAACTTTTACTCGTTGACATGACGAACCCCGGTCCTGAAAAATGGATCGACCTTATTCCTGAAAAACAGGATCAGGTTCTCGAAAGCTGCAGTTTTGCCGCC
>JAIFNN010000089.1 GCA_020047715.1 Bacteroidota bacterium
CTCGACTGGAAAAACAAATTCAGGGATGCTGTTGCTCCTGTTTTCAAAGATTTGTACGAAAGTGTAGCTACAGGCAACGAGGCAAAAATCACCATCGAAGCCAACCGCCAGATAGACTATCGTGTAAAACTCGAAGCAGAACTCAAGACCATTCACGATTCAGAAATGTGGCAAGCCGGGGCAGCTGTGAGGAAACTCAGACCGAAGGCGTGATGATTGTGACGTGACGAGGTGATGAGGTGACGGGGTGATGACGTGACGAGGTGACGGCCGAAAATACCTGACGGGGTGATGGGGTGGTAAAGACACTTTACATCATCCCGTCTTTTTTTTCTTTGGTTAATACTAAAAACAATAGGGTCCGATAAAATATTAACGAAGTATTGAAGCTGCAGAGATTTCGGTGAGCCTGGTCGAACGGCAGCGAAATATTTGTAGTCCGTAAATCGAACACAGCCTTCAACAAGTTTAAAATTGCCTTTGTCAAGTTGTATGTGGCCTTCCACTAGTTTAAGATGAGCTTTGACAAGTTGCAGATGGCCTTCTACAAGTTTAATATTGCCTTTGGTAAGTTTAAGATGAGCTTTGACAAGTTGCAGAAAGCCTTCTACAAGTTTAATATTGCCCTTGGTAAGTTTAAAATGAGCTATGACAAGTTGCAGATGGCCTTCTACAAGTTTAATATTGCCCTTGGTAAGTTTAAGATGAGCTTTGACAAGTTGCAGAAAGCCTTCTACAAGTTTAATATTGCCTTTGGTAAGTTTAAGATGAGCTTTGACAAGTTGCAAATAGCCTTCTACATGTTTAATATTGCCCTTGGTAAGTTTAGAATTATATTTGTAAAATAAGAGAGAGTAATAAATAGAAAAAGGCCGTCACAGAACTTATCTTGTGACGGCCTTGTATTTTGAGTGTATTGAAATACCGGTTTACAATTTAATGGAAATACCGATATTCAGGTAAGAAATTCCATAACCAAGTTCAGCCATAGCTGCAAATTTCTCAGAGAAGAAATAACGACCACCAACATAGGGGGAAAATACCAAACCACCGCCTGAATAGGGATCAGAATAAGTTCCATAGTCGCCGTAGCCTTTTGAAGAAGCAATATTGAATCCAAGAATAAGACCTCCATAGGTGTCAAGTTTGTCAACAAGCGGATAATGGAAACTACCTCTTGCTCCAATGATCAGGTTTGAATATTTCCAACCGTAAGTATCTCCAAAAAATGCATATTCGGATTTGTAGGAAGCATAACCTAAGTATCCACCAACACCAACAACTCCTTTTTCCAGAATCCCATCCAATATTCCTTTTTCAAAAGAAATTGAAACCGGTGGAACTGAACTCTTATAATAACTACCAGAATACAAGGTGGAACCAAGTCCTATTCCGAGGTTAACAACCTTGTCACCAACAAGAAAGACATTGTCTTGTGCACTAACAAAGGGTAGAGAGAAAATGGACAGAAGAAAAATTGTCAGAATCTTTTTCATAAGTTTAAGGTTAAAGAGGTTTAGAAATTATTTTTGGTTAAATAGTTCACTAAAAATATAGTATTTAAGCTTTAGTCAGCGCTAAAAACAGGAGTTTTAGGTGAAACGCCATTTTTCATTGACCAAAGAATATTTTGAAATGAACAAACATCAAAAAAGCCATATGAAACTTCCATGCCACAATTTTTATTTCAAGCGGAGGAGGCGCAAAATGGCATGAGAATTACGCATAACTCATGAAGCTAGTCGCATGGAAGTTCCATGAGGCCAAATAATTTAATAAACTATTTTAGAATGAAACAATGTTTTTTGTCCATGGAGAAAGATTGAGTCCTTTTTTGTAATTTTGGGTTTTAAACACCTGCTTTTTGAACAATTCAACACTTGCATGAACGAAAAGAAAAGATTCTATCACAGTCTTGTTTTCCCTGCATTTTTCTTGTTTCTGATTTGGTTTGTCAAGTTTACCGAAGTGGCTCTGGAACTTAGTTATGTGCGTTTTGGTGTTCTCCCCCAAAAAATGGTGGGGCTGATTGGAATACTCACCTCCCCTCTTATCCATGCCGACCTGAAGCATCTGGCCGACAATTCGATACCTGTTTTCCTTCTAAGCCTAGCCATATTCTACTTCTACCGCGAAATCGCCTACAAAATTTTTTTCCTTATCTATTTCCTTACGGGGAGCCTCGTCTGGCTTGGTGGTCGCGAAGCCTATCACATCGGTGCATCAGGACTGGTGTATGGCTTTGCTGCTTTCCTCTTCCTCTCAGGGGTTCTTCGCCGAAACAGGAACCTCATGGCTATTTCGCTTCTGGTGATTTTTCTTTACGGGGGATTGGTATGGGGACTCCTGCCCTACGATTATAGTGTTTCATGGGAGTCGCATCTGATGGGCGCTCTTACAGGCTTTTTCCTCGCATATAATTACCGGGCGCTCGGACCCGAAAAAGAACACTATTCCTGGGAAGATGAGTCCGATGATGATACCCCCGATCCACCAGAGGATATTTTGTATGAAGATTCTTCCATTCCACGCAACCCTTAGCACAATCTTTGCATCTTTTACAAGATTCGCAATTATACAGATTGCTTCATTACGAAAGCTTAATAAAACAACATACCAATTTTAACATAATGAAAAAAATCCTATTTATTCTGGCTATTGCAGGTCTTGCATTTTCCTGCACGAAATCGGATGACGAGGGACTTCGCTCTTCCGACGAGTCCAAGTATTCAGGTCTTACCGGCGATTCCTCAATTGGAACAGGCGGTTCAGAAGGCCCTGGGGATCCGGGTGGGCAGGGCGGTGATCCGATTCAATCCGGACAAATAACTGCGGGGGAATGGAACGACCTTGCAAACTGGGATTTCTGGAACAATCTTGGGCAAGATGAAGCGTACCGCAACATGCCGCTATATTGGTCCTTTACTATTGACAACCGTATTTCCGTCAATCTGCAAAACTCAGCCAACGAAAATCTGATTGATGTTAGCGTTGAGTTGCTTACCGCAAGTGATCAGGTACTTTGGACCGCGAAAACAAACAATTTTGGTAATGCCGAGTTGTTCCCGGGTTTGTTGAATAATTCAGATACTCCCGCTGAAAACCTTAAAATCAAAATAAACGGCCAAATCTTCACAGGCATTCTCCCCTATTCTCAAGGAATAAACAACCTGAGGACTGAGTTGAGTCAGGCTCAAAACAAAAAAGCCGATATCGCTTTCGTAGTGGATGCAACAGGCTCGATGGGCGACGAACTCGAATATCTGAAAGTTGAACTGATTGATGTAATCGGAAGAGTAAAGGCCACGAATCCGGAGGCTACTATTAATCTGGGATCCGTGTTTTACCGGGATACGGATGATGAATATGTCACACGGATTTCAAATTTCTCAACAGATATCAACCAAACCATTGATTTCATCAAAAATCAATCGGCCAATGGCGGTGGAGACTTTCCGGAAGCAGTGCATACAGCGCTGAGCAAGGCGGTTAAGGACTTGCAATGGTCGAGCAATGCAACTTCAAGAATTATTTTCCTGGTACTCGATGCTCCTCCCCACTATGAACCGCAGATTGTAGCTGAAATCCACAGTCAAGTAGTACTTGCGGCCAGCAAGGGAATTAAAATCATCCCCGTGGTTGCCAGCGGTATCGATAAGGAAACCGAGTTCCTGATGAGATTTTTATCTATTGCTACCAATGGAACTTATGTGTTTATTACCAACGACAGTGGCATAGGAAACGAGCATTTGGTACCAACTGTAGGTGAATATGAAGTAGAACTTCTTAATAGTCTTATCGAAAGACTTATAAATAAGTACCTTGAATAGTCTTCAAAAATAATAGCTGTTTGAATAACCAAGGTATCTTTTTTACAAACCTAAGGGATGAATGTAATAGGTTTTCCATTACATTTGTCCCTTTGAAATTAAATTATGTACATCCGCTTATACAATGAAAACCCTAATCCCAGGCAGGTGAGGGAAGTGTGCGAGGTATTGAGGGAAGGGGGAGTAATAATCTACCCTACCGATACTGTTTACGGATTTGGCTGTGATATTTTTAAGCCAAAGGCTGTTGAGCGGATTGCCAGAATTAAGGGACTGAAGCCTGAAAAGGCCAATTTTTCGTTTATAGTGCATGATTTCAGTAATCTTTCAGATTATACCCGGCCTTTCGACAACAAGATTTTCAAGTTAATGAAAAGTCACCTGCCCGGGCCTTTCACATTTATCCTTCCGGCAAACAATAAAGTACCCCGAATAATGGAGAATCGGAAAAAGACCATTGGTATAAGGATTCCGGATAACAATATTATCCTTGAGATTGCGAGGGAATTGGGTCATCCCATATTAACCACTTCGATACACGATTCGGATCACATTGTGGAATACACCACCGACCCGGAGGTAATTTACGAGAATTTCAAGGATGTGATAGACCTGATGGTTGACGGCGGTTATGGAGGCAATGTGCCTTCCACAATAGTTGATTGTACCGGAGATGAACCCGTTGTGGTAAGAAAGGGTTTGGGCGAGTTGGTTATGCGTTAGGCATTAAAAGCGAAGGACCGGTTTTCCGTGCTTAAAATCCGGAAATATGTTTTTACCTCACAATCTCAGCACAATTATATCATCAGGAGTTTACTTTTTCCAAAACTCCGGTGTAAAGAGTACCAAAACGGTGAACAATTCAAGTCGACCAATAAGCATTAGAAAAGAAAGGAACCATTTGCCAAGGACCGGGATATGGCTGAAACTTTCAACGGGTCCAACCCGTCCGATTCCAGGTCCCACGTTTCCCAGACAAGTAGCAACAGAGCCCAAAGAGGTATCGAGGTCATAACCCATTGAAGCCATAATAACCGTTCCTCCCACTACAATAAGAATATAAAATGAGACAAATGCTAGCACATTGGTAATAATTCCCTGACTTACAGCTTGTTGATTAAATCGCACTGGAATTACAGCGTTAGGGTGAATAAGTCTTTTCAGTTCAAGAGCGCTGTTTTTCAGAACAAGAATTACTCTCATGATCTTAATGCTGCCCCCGGTTGATCCTGCAGATCCCCCGAAAAACAATAACACAACAATCATTACCCATAAAACGGGTGTCCACAGCATATAATCGGAGGTTATGAAGCCGGTGGTTGTAATTATTGAGACTACCTGAAACAGCGTATTTCGAAACGATTCCTCAATGGGCAAATCCATAGTGTTTATCATGATCACGGTCATAATTACGGTAAACACTACTACAAAACCCAAATAGTAGCGAAACTCCTCATTTTTAAAAACCCTGTCGAATTGGAGGTGCAGTGCAAAATATGAGAGTGTGAAATTTGTTCCGGCGATAAACATGAATGCGGTAATAACATATTGGATATAGGGTGAATTCCAATGAGCTATACTATCCTGCTTAGTACCAAACCCTCCGGTAGCCATTGTTGTGAAGGAATGGCAAATAGCATCAAACAGATCCATGCTGCCTATCCAGAGCAGTATAATCTGAGCAAAAGTAAAAATCAGGTAAATTATCCAAAGTCTTTTGGCGGTGCCTTTTATTCGTGGGTGAAGTTTGTCGGGCGACGGTCCCGGCACCTCGGCAATAAAAAGCTGCATACCTCCAATTCCCAACAAGGGCAATATTGCCAGCGAGAGCACAATAATTCCCATTCCCCCGATCCATTGGGTAAGGCTTCTCCAAAAAAGCATTCCATGGGAAAGCGACTCAATATCATTTAAAATGGAGGCCCCTGTTGTGGTAAAGCCGCTCATGGTCTCGAAAAACGCATCGGTAAAGGAAGGAATAGCACCACCAATCACAAAGGGCAAGGCTCCAAACAAAGAGAAGAGTATCCAGCCAGCTGAAACAACGATGTAACCATCTTTTTTGGAAATACTTAACTGGGACTTCCGGGTAAGCAGCCATGAGATTCCCCCAATGAGGATGGAAATAATCCCGGAAATTAAAAAAGCATACGAATCCTTTTCCTGAAAGATTAATGCTACCGGTATAGCCGTCATAATAAAGACGCCTTCAATAAGCAGGAGAAATCCCAGGATATTGATAATTGCTCTGGAATTGATCATGGTTGTTTAATTAAAGAATTTTCCGATTTGGCCTACCGACGAAGGTAAAGCAAAAACAACTACCCTGTCGCCCGGCTTAATTTCAGTGTCGCCTTGAGCAATAAAACTGGAGTTGCCCCTTACAACACCGCCGATAATCGCCTCTTCCGGAAAGTCCAATTCCCGAAGAATCCCCTGCGTAATAAGAGAATCCTGCTTAGCAATAAATTCCAGCACCTCCGCTTCTGTTCCGGTAAGGCATCGGATGGATGTAACTTCGGTGTTCATTGTAAAACGGAAAATACGGCTTGCTGTGATGAGTTTTTTGTTGATTATGGTATCAATACCAATTGTTTCAGCCAAAGGTATGTAATCCATGTTTTCGACTTCTGCGATGGTTTTTTTAACTCCCATCCTTTTAGCAAGCAGACAAGATAAAATATTGGTTTCGGAGTTGCCTGTGACTGCAATAAACGCGTCCATCTTCGACAGACCTTCCTGAGCCAGCAACTCCACATTACTTCCATCGCCGTTAATAACCAGTGTATTATCGAGCATATTAGAAATAGTGTAGCTCTTTTCTCTATCCTGTTCAATCAGTTTTACATAATGATGATCGCCCAAATCGCGGGCCGTTCTTATTCCTATTCGGCTGCCACCCAGAATCATGATATTCCTCACCTCGAAATTTTCTTTGCCTGTGTACATCAGGAGGTTATTTACTCCCCCTTTATTGGTAATGATATACACAAGATCTCCTTCCTCAAAGCGATCCTGTCCGCGTGGTATAATTGTTTTGCCTTCTCTGGTTATTGCCACTGCTCGAAACTCCAGCACATCGTCAGGGTCGGCAATTTCATTCAGGCTCTTATGAATAATAGGTGCGTTTTTATCAAGTTTGAAAGCGTAAAGGTGAAGGTTTCCTCCCGAGAAGTCAACGATATCCGACATTCCGGTTTGAGACAACAAGCCTACAATTTCCCTTGCCGCAATCATTTCAGGGTAAATCATATAGTCGATACCCTGGCTAATCAGCATTTCACGGTTTGCAGGGTAGAGGTATTCCTGATTATCGATGCGTGCAATGGTTCTGCGTGCACCCAATTGTTTGGCCAATATTGCCGCTGTAATGTTTGTCGATTCCGAGTTGGTAACAGCAATAAACAGATCGGCCTTTTTTATTTTTGCTTCTTTCAGAATACCGAATGATGTTGCCCCACCTTCAATTGTAAGAACATCGAGCGAAGATCCAACGGACTTTAAACGAACAGTTTCTGAATCGATAACTGTAATATCGTGACTCTCGTTACTTAGCATTTTTGCCAGATGAGATCCCACTGCGCCGGCACCGGCAATAATAATTTTCATCTTTTTGAGTTCAATTGAACAATCGGCAAAATAACACATAAAATCAGATTCCACCCAAGCTTTCTTCAAATATTTTCCGTGATTGGTCATCAGCTGTTTAACGCAATGGATATCTGAAAGCTCCGCTAATTCTGGCATCGTAATAATAATCGGGCTTTACCACATATAAATCCCCTAGATTTACTTGAGTATATCTTGAGTTTGCAGTGCTCAACAGCAATTGAGAAGTTAGGAATACCGGAACCTGGTTCTTCCATAATCTAGGGATTCTGTTATTCGCAATCACAAAGTCGGTAACTAATGGTTTATCCACGTTCCATCCCGAAAAATAATCCGGATTATTTAAAATCAAAATGGTTTTGTTTCCAAAACGGCAGAAGTAATTGAAATTCCCAGGGATTTCCCGAAGCCCCGCCGAATGCATTGAAGAATCGCATAAAGATGAGATTTCGGGTTGATGAATTCGTCTTTCAATGAGGTATGGCTTACAGCTAAAATTGTAACTACCCGTGATATCAATGCTGTCAGGAGCATTATGAAGAATTCTCCCTGAGTTCCCCTCAAAAAACCCAAGCATCATTTTACCCGGCACCGAAAACAATACCATTTCCTTGTGCCGGGTTGAATTATATTTTTGCAGTGTTCCACTTGAAAAAAGGAGCAATACTGCGGTAAATCCCATGAAAACAAACTTATTTTTCCGATACCTAATAAAAGCAGATAAAGCCAGCAAAAAAAACACAAAACAAAACATCTGAAAATCAGAAAGGTAAATCGAGTCCATATGAGGGGATGGAAGACGTTCGATAAATTCCAGAGAACTGTTCATAATCGCTATCACAAAAAGCAAAACTTTCAAAACAAGACCAAAAAGTATAGGGCTAAACGCTGAGATGAGTAAAACAATGAATACCATCATTATCAAGGTAACCAGCGGTATTACCACAAGATTGCTAAGTATGAACCAAGGCGGGAAGCGGTTGAAATAGAAAAGGGTAAGAGGGAGTGTTCCAAGCTGTGCCGCGATGCTTACGGAGCTGATATCCCAAATTTTCCTGAGGAGCCAAATTCGCGGGTTAAAAAGGGAAGATACTTTTGGCTGAAAGAAAACGATGCTCAACACCGCAGTATAGGAGAGTTGAAAACCCGCATCCGTCAGCCATTGAGGGCTGAATAGCAGGCCAAAGAATGCCGATATTGAAAGTGAATTATATACCGACGATTCTTTTTGGATAATTTTCCCAAACGATACCAAGGTAAACATGCCTGCAGACCTCACAACCGATGGGGACATACCAGTCATCAATGCATAAAACCAGATAAGTCCCGAAATCACGATGAATTGTAAAAATCTTCCGGCAGGAAGTTTTTTCACCCAGATGAAAATGTAACCCAGCACCATCCATATCAGACCAACATGCAGCCCAGAGACAGCTAAAACATGCATTGCCCCTGTTGCTGCATAAGCTTCGCGTATTTCGGGAGTCAGCAGGCTCTTTGAACCCAAGGCAACAGCATACAATACTCCCAGATTCTCATTTCCACTTTCAAGATTTTCAATCTTGCTCCATAATTGACGACTAAACCGGATGCTTGTAATCTTTAAGGAGCGAGACTCTTTTTTACAAAGAACCGACCATTCTCCCTCCTTCACAAAGCAGCGATACAGCACCCCCCTTTTTTCGAGGTAACCCGCATAGTTGAATTCGCCCGGATTCGTGGGCCCCTTGATCCTTTCGGGCACTGTTTTTATAACAACATACTGACCGATTTGCGGAATACGGGAATCCTTGCCAAGCTGAAGAAAAACTTGTGATTTGCAAAAGGCGGCGACTGTATCCCTCGAAAAAATAGAGATATCGAAACGTAAAAGTTTGTTTTTAAACTGAGGTTCTGTAAGGACCTCTCCTATCCAATAGCGTGATGAAACATCGGCCAAAGGCTTAATTTTATAGTGAAATCTGCTTGAGACCATAAAACCGGCACACATGAAAAACAGGAAAACCGCCAGTCCTGAAATCCATGAATGGGTAGGCTTCAAAGCCCAACGTAAAATGAGAATCCCGCCAAAGAACAGCAAGGATGCAGAGGCTGTAATGAGCACCAGTCTTTCAGGTAAAGAAAAGAATCCCCTCGCCAAAATTCCGATGATCATTGCAACAAATGGTCTTAATACCGGCACCGATTTAATATCCCTCGAAATGTCCATATTATTAATGTGCCGAATCCTTAAAAATCATTCACTTAAATCAATTTTTTTAAAAGATTGACTTGCCTCGTCGAACAAAGGATCAAAAATCATGTTTATAGAGTTGCGATAGTATAAGTATATTGTTTATATTTACCTCATATCGGTCGAACCTGAAAAAATTAAAATCGTGAAACTATGATCAATCTTAAAACCACTTATCTCGGACTTGAGCTCAAGAATCCGATCATTGTTGGAGCCAGTAATCTGGTAAGTGACACAAGTAATCTGCAGGCAGCTGAAAAAGCGGGTGCTTCGGCAATTGTTTTCAAATCACTTTTTGAAGAGCAAATTCAGCTTGAGAATTACCAGCTCGACAGTCAGATGGAAGAGTACAATGAAAGAAATGCCGAAATGGTGAAACTATTTCCCGACATCAGCCATGCAGGCCCACAAGAACACCTTCATAAACTGCGCAAAGCAAAAGAATCGGTAAGTATACCTGTAATAGCAAGTTTGAATGCCGTTTATCATGAATCTTGGCTTGAATATGCTAAGCTGATCGAAGATACAGGGGTAGACGCTTTGGAATTAAATTTCTACTCCATTCCGAGGGATTTCGTAAAAGAGGGGAAGGACATTGTCGGTGAACAACTTTCGATAGTGAAGGAGATTAAAAAAACACTGAATATTCCAGTAAGTGTTAAGCTAAGCCCTTATTACACAAATGTTTTAAGATTCATAGCCGAACTCGATAAAGCAGGGGTTGATGGCATCGTATTGTTCAATAGGATGTTTCAGCCAGACATTGATCTGGAAAAAGAAGAGCATTTCTCTCCGTTCAATCTAAGCAGCGAAAATGATTCGCGTATTGCCCTTCGCTTTGCCGGTCTGCTTTATGGACGTACAAAAGCTAAAATCTGTTCCAATTCCGGAATAATGGATGGAAAAGATGTTATTAAAGCAATCATGGTGGGAGCTGACGCAGTTCAGGTTGTCAGCACGCTTTACAAGCATAAGCTGTCGCACATCTCTGTTATGCTCGATGAGATGAACGAATGGATGAAATCCAAGAAATATACATCTTTGAAAGACTTCAAGGGCAAACTCTCAGAAAAAAACACAAAAGACCCATTTGTATACAAGAGAGCGCAGTATATTGATCTACTTTTGAAATCGGAAGATCTGACAAAGACCTTCTCGCTCAGGTAAATCACAAAAAAATGCCGCTGGTTTAAAATCAGCGGCATTTTTTTTTAAATGTTGTCCCCTATTTTCCAGCGATTCTGATTTTATAGTGAGTGTCTACCTTTCCCAATGAAATCGCCTTCAGACGGCCCGAAATGAGTCTTTTCCTGAGAGGATTAATTTTATCGACAAACATAACTCCTTCCAAATGGTCGTATTCATGTTGTATGATACGAGCGCGAACCCCATCGAATTGCTCATCATGAAATTTGAATGACTCATCGTAATACTGAATTCTTAATAGTTCCGGGCGATCAACGTCTTCCCTCAAATCGGGGATACTAAGGCAACCTTCGTTAAAGGTCCAGGTTTCGCCCCATAATTTTGATATTTTGGGATTTATAAATGCCTTTTTGAAATCCGAAAGATCCTCATCGGTTTCAATACCTTCCTCATCCTTTCCCGAACCTGTTGCATCAACAACAAATAATCTGATGCCCAAGCCGATCTGGGGAGCAGCCAGCCCAACTCCTTCTGAAAACCTCATCGTTTCATACATGTCCTCAATAAGTTGAGCAAGTCCGGGATAATTCTTATCGATTTCAATTGCTTTCTTACGAAGAACAGATGTGCCGTATACGTAAATTGGATAGATCATGACAAAACACCGAAATCTCGGAATAATTTATTGTTTAGTATAGTTTAATTGTTCAAGGTATGACTGGAGAATAATGGCAGCGCTTAACTTGTCCATATTGCCCTTAATCTGTCTGTCTTTTTTCTTCATCCCTCCTCTAATCATAGCATCCATGGCAAGATGGGATGTAAACCGTTCATCAACCCAAATAACCGGCAAGCTGGGAAAGCGACGTTTAAATGCCGTTTCAAACTGTTTTGCATATTGTAACGACTCAGAATCTGAATTGTTCATTTTTTTTGGGTGGCCCAAAACAATTGCATCCACTTTTTCCTTCTGGAAATAATCGGCAAGGAAATCAAGTATTTCATGCGAGCCAACCGTTGTAAGTCCACTGGCAATCATCTGAGTCGGATCGGTTACCGCTACCCCAACACGTTTCGTACCGTAATCAATACCTATTATTCGTCCCAATACTTTAGCAATTTGCTGACAAAGTTAATTAAAATTTTAAACCTGACAGGTCTAAGACCTGTCAGGTTTAAAAGTGATTAATCTATCTTACGTTAAAGTGAAGATATAATTATTCTGCAGGCTTAAAATCCAAACTTGCAAGTCGTGCATATGATTTATACCTCCATTTTGCATTTTCCTCAGCCACCCTGAATAATTCTTCAGATTCGGCGGGGAAGGATTGTTGCAAGGAAGTGTAGCGAACCTCAGAGTTCAGAAAATCCCTGAATTTTGCAAAATCAGGCTCTTTTGAATCCAATTGGAATGGATTCTGTCCTTGAGCTTCGAGTTCCGGATTAAATCTATAAAGATGCCAGTAACCTGCCTCAACCGCATGTTTTTGCTGTTTTTGAGTTACACCCATACCTGCTTTCAAACCATGATTGATACATGGAGAATATGCAATAATAAGAGATGGCCCGGGATAAGCCTCAGCCTCTCTAAGCACTTTCAGGTAGTGAGCCTGATTTGCACCCATCGCAACCTGAGCTACATAAACATAGCCATAGGTGATTGCCATCATTCCGAGATCTTTCTTCCTTACTTTCTTACCCGATGTTGCAAACTTCGCAACGGCACCAACCGG
>JAIFNN010000251.1 GCA_020047715.1 Bacteroidota bacterium
CCTATTATCAACTCGATGAGGGATATGTCGTTCACATCCCGCGACACTGCAAACGCAGCTGACATTCTCGACAGGATGGTTTCCGATAAGGATTGCACAATTATGCTTACCCTTGCCGGAAGCACCAGCGCCGGCGGCTGCATGCAGGTTTATGCCGATATGATAAAATATAACATGATCGATTGCATTGTAGCAACCGGCGCAAGCATTGTCGACATGGACTTTTTTGAAGCCTTGGGTTACAAGCATTACAGGGGATCTCAGTTTGTTGACGACAAAATCCTGAGGAGCCTGTATATTGACCGTATTTACGACACCTATATCGATGAAGAAGAGTTGCAGAATTGCGACCAGACTATTTTGAAAATTGCCAATTCACTCGAGCACAGGCCATATTCCTCCCGTGAATTTATTCATGAAATGGGCAAATACCTTGTGAAAAACGCCAAGAAAAAAGACTCTTTGATCCAGCTCGCATATGAGCATAACGTCCCCATTTTCTGTCCCGCCTTCAGCGACAGCAGTGCCGGTTTCGGACTGGTAAAGCATCAGTGGGACAATCCCGACAGTCATGTGTCAATCGACTCAGTGAAAGACTTTCTGGAGTTGACCAAGGTTAAGCTTGCTGCCAAAACCACTGGTTTATTTATGATTGGTGGCGGAGTGCCGAAAAATTTTGCGCAAGACACGGTTGTTTGTGCCGAAATCCTCGGTTTTGAATCGCCGATGCATCAGTATGCGGTTCAGATAACTGTTGCAGATGTTCGCGACGGTGCCTGCTCCAGTTCAACCCTTAAGGAGGCCTCTTCATGGGGAAAAGTGGAAACCATTTACGAACAGATGGTATATGCTGAAGCCACCTCCGTTCTGCCCCTTATGGTAAGCTACTGCTACCATAAAGGTGATTGGAAAAACCGCGAAAGGCGCAATTGTGCGAATATCTTCAAGAAATAAGACAACAAGCTGTTTATCTACAGGATGAAATCAAAAGCCAGTAATGCTTTGTGTTTCATTTCAGATCCGCTGAAGCAAGTCTTAAAGCTGATCCGCTTTTTCCCTATTGGCATAATCAGCATTTTTAATAAAACAACTTTTTGAAATTAAAAATTCCATGAAAAATTATATTATACTGTTTGCTCTTCTTTTTTCGCTTAATACCTATGTAAAAGCTCAGGATTACGAAAGTGCTATCGGATTGCGTTTCGGCCTTTCCAACGGTGTCACCTTCAAGCATTTTATTGCAACCACCGATGCTGTTGAGGGCATTCTTTCAACCCGCTACGGGGGTTTTAACATCACCGGCTTGTTTGAAAGGCACAAAAGCGCTTTTGACACAGATGGTTTATATTTTTTTTACGGGGGAGGAGCTCATCTTGGTTCTTTCAACAATGAATGGTTCAGCGACAACTCCAGTCATATTGTTATTGGAGTAGACGGAATAATCGGGCTTGAGTATGTTTTCACAGAAGTTCCTCTGAATGTTTCATTGGACTGGAAGCCCGGCTTCAACCTAATAGGTTACACCGGCTTTTGGGGAGACGAGCTCGCTTTTTCGGTGAGGTATTTATTTTAGCCAAACAATATGAGCAACAGCCTTCCCTTATTTGATGATATTGCAGCCGCAGCCCGACGGATAAATCCATTTATACACAAAACACCGGTTTTACGTTCCCGAAATTTAAATCAGTTGTGCAAAACGGATTTATTTTTCAAGTGCGAGAATTTCCAGCGCATGGGAGCCTTCAAAATGAGGGGGGCAATGAATGCGGTTTTGCAACTTAGCCAGTTGGAACAGCAGCAAGGTGTTGCCACCCATTCTTCAGGTAACTTCGCTCAAGCTCTTAGTCTTGCTGCACAAATCCTGAATCTTAGGGCCTATATTGTTATGCCCAGCAATTCGTCTGAAGTTAAGAAGCGTGCGGTATTGAGTTATGGGGCGGAGATCATTGAGTGCGAGCCCACGCTGGCTGCAAGGGAAAAAACGCTGAATGAAGTTGTTGCGAGGACTGGTGCCCGGTTTATCCATCCCTACAACGATATTGATGTTATTTTAGGCAACTCAACTGCAGGCATGGAACTCTTCGTTGAAACGGCCGACCTTGACTTTATATTGGCTCCTGTGGGCGGAGGAGGATTGCTTTCAGGAACAGCACTTGCAGCGCACCACCTGAGTCCGGAGTGCAAAATTATAGGCTGTGAACCTTTTGGTGCCGATGATGCTTACCGCTCTCTGGAAACAGGTGAAATCCAGCCTTCCATAAATCCACAAACCATTGCCGACGGACTTCGCACCTCGCTTGGAGAAATCAATTTCCCCATAATCAAACAGTTGGTTCACAAAATCATAAGGGTTGAGGAGGATGAGATTGTTTCGGCAATGCGGCTGGTATGGGAACGAATGAAAATCATCATCGAACCATCCAGTGCAGTCGCCTTTGCCGCGATTATACGGGAAAAGGAACTTTTCGAAAATTCCCGCACCGGCTTAATCCTTTCAGGCGGCAATGTGGATCTGGATCATTTGCCCTTTTAGGTATTTCGTACCTGAATTAATTGTGGATCATAAATATTCTATATTTTTTTGCTATTTTTGAACTGAGTTTTAAAATCGCAAAACCACTTCAATGCCTAAGCTAGGGATACATCTTATCGCTTGCCTTCTGCTTTTTTTGATTTTTTCCTCCTGCCGGAATCAATCAATTAATACTAATAGTCAGATTTCCGACAATCCTCTGGCTGTAGCCGCATACGATAGTTTAATATTCAGTTTGGACAATCCATCCCCAACTAGCCATGCTGAAATCGCCTCTCTGTTCAACAAGTCTGTTTTGCTGTTGGAACGAGCTGAGCAGCTTTTGGTTTACAGAAAAATGGGAGAGTATTATTACAACCAGGAGATCCCTGATTCAGCATTGGTTTATTTCCAAAAAGGTCTTGAAATTGCAAAATCTGTTAAAAACCCTTATTACCTATCGGTGTTCCACCTGATGTGCGGCTCTGTATACTCGTTTGTTTCGGATTTCGAACCTGCTCTCGTTGAACTTAAGCAGGCCTACAGTATTTCTCTCACCCTTGATTCTCTTCGCTTGCAAATCCGATCTGCACGAAACCTGGGTAACGCATATTATCATATTGGGAATTATGATATGGCACTCGATTACTACCTCATATCACTGGAAATCAGCAATAAAGCCAGCAACAACCAAGGAGTTGCTTCTGCTCTCAACAATATCGGAAATGTTTATCAGGAAATTAAAAATTATGATCGGGCGCTCGATTATTACAAACAATCAGAGAAAATAGCTCAGGATAACAACTATGACCGATTAATTGCCGTTACGAACAATAACCTTGGCGAAGTATATTCATTAAAAGGCCAATACGACAGTGCCCTTATTTATCTTGAAAAATCTCTGGAACAAGTCAAAAAAGTGAACTCGCGCTTTGATGAGGGAATATTTTTAGGCAATCTGGCCGATTTGTATATAAAGGTCGATTCGCTTGGAAAGGCCGAAAAATATTTTCTCGAATCTCTCAGATATGCAGATGAAACGGGCGACAAAACAGGAATATCCTTATGCAACCTTGGTCTTGCCGATATACAACTGCGCCTTAAAGATCCTGCTAAAGCAGAAGTTTTCTTAAAAAAAGGAACTGTTATAAGTGAAGAGATTGGCTCTTTAAAGCTTATGGGTTATGCCTATAAACTTTATTCAGAGTTTTATCTGCAAATGAATGATCTTAGGAATTCACATCTTTTTCTTACCCGGCAAATGGCTGTAAAAGATAGCGTTTACTCTCTTGAGAATGGAGAAAATGTTGCTAAACTCGAGAGTCAGTACAGAGAAGTTCAAAATGCAAGGAAAATTGAACTTCTGAAGGAAAAGCAAAAAGGATACTTTTATCTTACATTGGTAATTATATTGGCTTCTGTAATCATTTTCACATTAATCTTTCTCGCATACCGTCAGAAAACGAAATCAAATTCCCTGCTTCAGGAAAAAAACCTTCAGATTGAGGCCAGCAAAAAGATTCTTGAAGAAAAACACCAGCAATTGATCTATTCTCAGGAAAAACTCAATGCACTGAATTTGGGAAAAGACGATTTTCTAACCATCATATCCCACGATCTGAAAAATCCCTTAAGTTCAATAAGGGGATTTACAGAACTGTTGATTCGTTCCTACGACTCTCTTTCAGATGAACAAAGGAAAACCTTTTTGAACGAAGTGTTTGATTCAATTGAGAGGATGAGTCTTTTAATTAACAATGTTCTTTTTTGGGTAAGATCACAGACCGAAAGCATAAAGTATAAACCTGTAAACTTCAACCTTCTTAAGAAAGTCGACGAAAACATATCCATTTACAAGCTGATGCTGGCAAAAAAAGGTGTCCAACTGGAGAACAATATTCCTGCTGACATTTCTGTTTTTGCTGATAGCAATGTTTTTGACATGATTATCAGGAATCTGCTTTCGAACGCACTAAAATTCACACCTGCAGAAGGGAAGATAAGTCTCAGTTGTATAAAGAATGAAGCAACTGTTACTTTGTCTGTATCAGACACCGGCATCGGAATCCCCCTTGACAAGCTTAAATTGATTTTCGAACAGCAAGAGCATTACAGCACTACCGGAACCAGCCATGAGCAGGGAACAGGACTTGGTCTGGGTCTTGTCAATAAATTTATTCAGCAAACAGGCGGTAAATTTCAAATCACATCGGAACCCGGAAAGGGAAGTGTAATGAGTTTCTCGCTCGAAAGCTCAAATTGAAGTCCGATCCCAAGCTAATACAAGCAAGCACATCTCCTCGCTTTTCCAGTCTTCTTTTTAAGGATTCCATTCCAAAACTCCCGCAAAGAATCCTCAGGATAAGAACAAAATACTCTAAGCCGGGATTTTCGAAACGAGACATAAAGAACGGTAAACGACAAAAAACGATACTTGTTATACACGTTTCTTAATAATTGCTTAAAAACATCTAAATTTTTCAAAAACAGTTTTATAAGCTGCATCGATGAATTTCAGAGACTTTGCGGATTTTACGTGCGTGTTTTGTGAAATTATTATGCAACTTGTAAAGTAAAAATACTTGGATATTAAAATTCTTCATTCTATATTTGAGCATAACAGTTTGTTTCTCCTTTTTTCTCGTACTAACTAAGATTACTACTAAGGCAGCTTCCTAAACAGGGCTGCCTTTTTTTATTTCCCTGAAAAACAAAAAGATAAATCCGGCAAATATGCAAACGGCCATACCCATTAGGGCACTCAGTCGGATTCCCAAATCATCGCCCTGATCTTTCCCAAAAAGGGTAAACATGGCAAAAATCATTACGCCCAGCGTTTGCCCAAGCTTATCAGAAAAAGTCCGGGCTGCATAAAACATCCCTTCCTTTTGCTCACCCGTACGTTGCCCCTCATCTTCAGCTATCTCAGCCACAATCGTAAATGGAAGTATACCTAAAACGGCAACGGGGAAGGCAGCTAGTATTGCCAAAAAGTAAAGTTGGTAAATCGCAGGAACGGAATACCTTCCAAATCCGGAGATGACCAGGAACAGAAATGAGAACAGGAAAAAAGAAAACACAACCAGCGGCCTCTTTCCATATTTGCGAGCAAGTTTCACAACCAGCGGATAAAATAATAGGGAAAGTACAATCATCAAAGCAAGCACCCGTGAGCCCAGCGAACCGCTCAAACCCAAGAGCACCGTCACATAATAGAATATCCCACTGCTTATAAGTGCCAGAGCAAGAAAAAAAGCAGCGTCGGCGATAAGAAACAGTGCAAAGTTTTTGTTTTTCAAAGTGGAATATAGCGAGGATGTTATAGAGGTTTTAACCGGTTTGGATTCACAATACCTCCTCTCACTAATAAATAATATGGGCATGAGCATAAGCAAGAAGCCGACACCTGCAACCAAAGCAATGGAATACTGATAATAGTTTTGTTCAGACAGGCCGATGAACACAGAATGCAATAGTTCGGCCACTAAGGGAATTTGGGAAGATATGATAATGCCCAAAACAAACATCAGCGACAAAACTGCGGAGAACAATAGTTTCTGATCTTTGGTCTTGGCTAGTTCCGGCATTAAAGCATTATATGGAACACTGTAAAGGGTGAGCGAAAGGTAAAAACCAGCCTGGGTAAACAAAAGCCAAAAATAATTACCCGAACTTTCTGTTGAATGAAGGGGCACAAAGATCAGTACACAGAACAACAGGCTTGGCAGAAGAGCCATTAGCATAAAAGGAATTCTGCGTCCCATCTTAAAACCCGAGCGGTCGCTGAGCCATGCAATCAGGGGATCGGTCACCGCATCAAGGATTCGCCCTGAGGCTAAAACCAATGAGAAAAGTGTGAAGATTCCAAAAAGGCTGACTTGAGGAATTAATGCCGGCAAGCCTGAATCTGTCGGGGGCAAATAAAAATAAATGATCATTACTGAAATGATATTGATCATAATCGACCAGCCAGCCATGCCCAAACCGTAAACTATGATTTTTGGATAGGATTTAAATTCTTCTGTCATCGCAAATACCTTCTTTTCTAATTATTAGGCAACCGGATAGAAATTGAAAAAAAGCTGGACAACAAACATTGAAATTGCTGATAATTATCTGCCCTTGAATCCAAACATCAATTTCCCAATTAGTTACAGGTAATGAAAAATAGAGTAAAAGTTCGTTAATCATCCTTTTTGCATCAATCTCGCAATTTAGCAGCACGAATTTAGGAGAATAACAGAACTTTTTTCATACTTTTAGTAAAGTAACCTAAAAACTTTACTTAAATGGAAGATTTGCCCGATATTAAAATTATCCGGGGCATTTTGGAACACGACAACCGGATAATCGAAATCGCTTATAATGAGAACTTCCCCATGGTGGAAAGAATGGTCCTCAATTCGGGAGGTGATCGGGAGCAAGCTAAAGACATTTTCCAAGAAGGATGGATTATTATTTACAAGAAGTTACGCTCGGGCGAACTCGATTTATCATGTAAATTCAGCACATTTTTATATGCTGTGTGCAGGAAAGTCTGGCAGCAGGAAAAAAGAAAGCGAATGACCCGTATAAAAAAGACAATTCTTGAACCAGATATAGTGGAAGAGTCAGAGCCATTGTCCAACGAGAACATCGATAATATTAAAAAACTCTATCAAAAGCATTTTATGGGCTTAAGTGTAAGCTGTCAGAAATTATTAAGACTTCATTTCAATAACACCCCAATTGAAGAAATCCAAAAAATAATGAAATACCAGAATGCTCATTATGTGATGGATAGAAAGTATCGGTGCAAGAAAAGCCTGATAATACGAATAATGAAAGACCCCAACTTTAAAATTCTAAAACATGAATATTCCGGACAATTTCGATCTTTATTTTGAAAACAAGCTTTCAGATGAGAAAAAAAGGGAGTTTGAAAAAGATATACGCGAAAAGCCCGAATTACATGAGCTTTTCAATGCATATCTTCAGATAAACCAAATTATTGAAAGTGAATTGGATTCCCCCATACTGAATGCAACCAACGACCCAATCCTTGATGATCTGACCGCTTTTCAAAGGTTGGCTATTGAGGAAGATGTATTAAGGTTTCAAAGAAGCCTTTCTAATTCTCCCGATGAAGATCAATTGATTTCTAATGGGATTTCCCTTGATGCAAAAAGTTGTGAGACACTTCAGAAAATTATGGCTGAAGAAAAAAAAGAGTCGGAATTCCTGGCTATAATCAAAGGAGTAGCTGAGAGAAAAACCAGTAAGGGCAAGAATTTGTTTTTCATCTACCTGGGGATCGCAGCAGCAGTTTTGATTGCTTTCTTCACAGGAGAATTCCTACTCCGTGAGAACAATTCAATTGCGAAAAATATGAACCCTATAGAAGCTTACACAAAATATTATCGCCCTGAAAACGACGATGAATTAAAAACGATAATATCCAAAGACAAAAACACTCCATCTGATTTTTACGATTACAAAAGATCCGGAACACCCGACACTTTTTTACCGGAAAGTGCCCCTGACCCAATAAAACTTACGGATTATGACTTGTCAATAAGCTTATTGTTTCAAGGGATAATCGAATTGGAGCGAAGCAATCCCACGGAAGCCCTCAAATGCTTTTCCAATATTCTTGCACTTGAGAAACCCGGCAAGACCAATTCTGTTAAGTTTTACATGTCTCTTGCCTACCTTTCCGAAAACAATCCCGGCAAAGCTGTCCCAATTTTGAAAGAACTGAGTCTCACCAAAAACCCTTACCGGAAATCTGCCAGAAAAATTTTGCGTTCGCTTTGAAACCTATTTGAATCGCCCGATAAGTTGCTGCCATTTGATTCTCCCTTTGCAACTTGAGGAGAATCTTTTTGCTACTCAAATGCTTTTAACCGCTTGGCAGATTAAGTCATACTTTAGCTTCCTTTGGTGAGACGCTTCGTATTTTCAATTTTATTTATAAATTTAGACATTGAAATCAAACAATGGCTAAATTCCCCTTTTTTCAACAACATGATGCCATGGATTGCGGCCCGACCTGTCTGAGGATGGTGGCAAAATACTATGGACGCAATTTTTCCCTCCAAACTTTACGTGAAAAAAGTTACATAACCCGCGAGGGCGTTTCTCTTATGGGTATCAGCGAAGCGGCCGAATCCATTGGGTTTCGGACTTTGGGTGTCACAATCAATTTTGAGCAACTCTCTCAGGAAGCCCCCCTTCCACTTATTGTGCACTGGAACCAAAACCATTTTATTGTTGTTTACAAAGCCAGTAAGAGCAAAATATACACAGCCGACCCGGCCTATGGACTTATCTCCTATTCCCGGACCGAGTTTATGAACAGTTGGCTGAGCAACAAGGAGAAAGGCGAAAACAAGGGGCTTGCCCTCCTTCTCGAACCGGGACCTGAATTCTTCAACCAAAGCGGTGAAAAAATAAATAAGTCCAGTTTTGGCTTTCTGTTTTCGTATCTGAAAACCTACCGTAATTTCCTCTTCCAGTTACTCTTGGGTGTATTCATTGGGAGTATTCTTCAGCTTATTCTTCCTTTCCTTACACAGAGCATTGTCGATTATGGTATTAACAATCGTGATCTTAGCTTTATTTACCTTATACTCATTGCTCAGCTTGTGGTGGTAATCAGCCGTCAGACTGTCGATTTCATAAGAGGTTGGATATTGCTGCACCTCAGTTCAAGGATCAATATATCCCTCATTTCGGATTTTCTGGTGAAACTGATGAAGTTACCCATAGGCTTCTTCGACAGCAAGCAGATAGGTGATATCCTCCAACGCATCAACGATCACCGGCGTATTGAGAGCTTTCTCACCACCTCGTCCCTCAGTATTCTTTTTTCGTTTTTCAACTTGATAGTATTCTCTGTCGTTCTTGGGATATACAGCCTTAAAATCCTTGGTGTGTTTGCCTTTGGTTCGTTGCTCTATTTCCTTTGGATCAACCTGTTTATGAAAAAGAGAAGAGAACTCGATTTCAAGAGGTTTATGAAAATGTCGGACAATCAGGGTAAGATCATCCAGATTATTTCGGGAATCGAGGAAATAAAGCTCAACAATGCAGAAAGAGACAAAAGATGGGAATGGGAAAGCGTGCAATCCTCTCTGTTCAGAATCAATATAAGGGGGCTTTCCCTTCACCAGTATCAGACAGCCGGGGGAGTTCTCATCAATGAGGTTAAAAACATAATCATTACATTTCTTGCTGCATCGGCCGTAGTTACAGGTGAAATGACTCTGGGTATGATGTTGGCCGTTTCATATATTCTTGGACAGCTTAATGGTCCGATAGAACAAATGGTTGGATTTCTCCGCAGCACTCAGGATGCAAAGATTAGCCTGGAACGGCTTGGTGAGATTCATGAGAACCGGAATGAAGAGGATGAAGGCGATCTTACCCGTATCCAACCCCTTGGAAAGAAGATTAGCATTAAGAATCTGTCCTTCCGTTACGAAGGCCCGTCTTCAGCATTTGTTTTAAAGAATCTGGATCTGGAAATCCCGGAAAATAAGGTAACTGCTATTGTAGGCAACAGTGGGAGTGGAAAAACCACTCTTATTAAGATGATGTTGGGGTATTATCCACCCACTGAGGGTGAAATCCATGTTGGAGATCAGAATTTTTGCAATATCAGCGCTAACCGATTTAGACAGCGCTGCGGTGTCGTTCTCCAAAATGGATATCTGTTTTCAGATTCCATAGCAAGAAATATTGCTCTTGGCGAAAACACTATTGATACTCGAAAACTATCCGATTCAGCGAAATTAGCCAATATCAGCGAGTTCATTGAATCGCTCCCATTGGGATACAACACCAAAATTGGGCAGGAAGGACAAAACCTCAGTGGAGGAGAAAAACAGCGAATACTAATTGCCAGGGCTTTATACAAAACACCGGATTTCCTATTTTTGGATGAAGGAACGAGTTCACTCGACGCAAATAACGAGCGCACCATTATGCAGAATCTCATGGAGTTCTATAAAAGCAGAACAGTAGTTGTTGTAGCACACCGCCTTAGTACGGTAAGAGATGCCCACCAAATTGTCGTTCTCGATAAAGGAAGAATCGTGGAAATGGGCAACCATGAAGAATTGAGTCGACTAAAAGGCCACTATTACAACCTGGTGAAGAATCAGCTTGAAATGGGAAGCTGAAACTTCCTGATTACTTCTACAAATCCCCCGAAGCCTCAATTATTGCAGAACTAATCATAAATGATTTGATCCTGCTTTACCCATCTGAACCGACGGGTGCTATTATCGCCAAATCTTACACCCAGCATGATTTCATGAGAACCGCTGGAGTAATTGCTTACATTTTTAAACGATGAATCGTAGGCGTAGCCAAAGTAAAATACCTGAACACTAAGCCCAATCATTGTAACGAGTGTTTGATCTGAACGGTAGGAGAATCCAAGCCAATAATTGTTCTGGTAAATTAATTTGGTGCTTATATCCAAAAGTGTGGATAATCGTTTCGCACGCAACAAAAGCGAAGGTTCAAGCGTCAGACCATTTTCAAAGTTGAATCTATATCCCGAAATAACATTAAAGCCTCTTGCTGTGCGGAAATTATCCTTAATATGAGTATCGCCCAGTTTCAATGCAGAGCCGAACAAATCGTTCATACTCAATCCGGCATAAAAGGTATTATTGGTAAAATATGTTCCTATTGAGGCGTCGGGCACCCAAAAAGATTTCCGGTTTGAGTTCAGGAGGGGATCATCGGGGTTGTATATAAATGCTTCCGAATCGTCGAGTTTGTATTGGAAACCCGAACCCGACATACCAAACGAAAGTTGGTAATTATTATTGAAATCCAAATGGTAGGCATATGTCAGTTCAATTCCGGTTTTTGACACAATTCCGTTTCTGTCGCTGAAAACATTTATCCCGAGCCCAACACGCTCATCACGAGTGGCCTTTTTAGGATTTTTCTGCACCTGAAGCATTTTTCGAATATAGCTTTCGTTCAAAAGCCTTGTCTGTGCCGTTAATGCAAACGTTCTTGGGGAATTCACAAAACCGGTATATTGATTTCTGGCAACCATATTAATACTGGTAAATCCACCCGCCCCGGCAATAGAAGGGTTAATTAAAAACTTATTAACCATGTACTGACTGTACAGTGGCCCTTGTTGAGCGTGTACAATCGGTATAAAAAGGTTAAAGGCCAAAAAGATGTATAGTACTTTTTTCATTTCTATCGTACAATTGTAATGTTTCCTTTAAGTATTGCGGTTCCGTTATTAAGATTTATAACATAGTGATACGACTCCATTGGTAGTTCTTTACCCTCGTAAACCCCATCCCAGCTATTATCGTACGACTTCATGTAGAACACCCGTTTACCGTAGCGATCAAAAATCTCAACCGTATTTCCGGAATACAACTCAAGTCCGTCAATGATCCAGGTATCGTTATAACTGTCGTTATTAGGAGTTATGATTCCGGGTATATCAAAACATATCTCACGGATATAGCCCAAATCAAAATCCATTTCCGATTCACAGCTATTCGCGTCTCGAACAGAAACCGAATAAAGTCCTACTCCAAGATTGTTAATTGCATTAGTTGTTGAACCCGTATTCCAGGCAAAGGCATAAGCGCCTGTACCTCCGGTTATACGGAGTTCTATACGGCCATCTGCAGCATCGGGACAGGAGGCCGTAAATACAGTTGATGCAATTTCAATTTTTCCGGGTTGAGAGATTACGATGGATGCGTTTGCCTTACATGAATTACCATCAGTGGCTGCAACGCTGAAATTCCCGGCAGCCAGATTCCCAATGGTTTGGGTAGTTGCATTATTTGACCACAAATAATTGAGGCTTCCATCAGCACTTTCAACAACCACAGACGCACTGCCATCCAATCCCCCGAAACAGGAAACATCGGTTTTATTGACACTTATCTGAGGATTGGGGTTCACAACAACAAGAACAGGGTATACGATCCCTCCGCGCCAACAGTGATGCTTTGGCTTGTAGCTCCGGTAGACCAAAGGTATCCAAAAGCTTCTTCGCTGGTTAAAATCAATGTCTCACCTTCACACAGCTGGGTATCTCCGGAAAGGGTTACAACAGGTTTGTCGAGGTTTTGCTTAACAACAACTTCCACTGCATCAGAAGACTCGCTGGTGCAACCATTTAAATCGGTAACACTTACCGAGTAGAAACCTGAGTTCTCCACAACGATGCTTTGGGTTTCTTCAGCCCCTGGCGACCACATGTAGCCGGAGGCGGCAGCAGTGCCAAGCGTTACGCTGCCACCAACAAGGAAGGTCAATGGACCGTCTGCTGTGATAACCGGTTTTGCGGGCAACGGGTTAACGGTCACAAGAACTGCATCCGAAACAGAACTCAGACAAGCACCATCTCCAACTTGAACGGTATAGCTGTCTGATGCGCTAACTGTAATTGTTTGGGTGGTTTCACCGTTTGACCACAAATACGACAAGGATACCGGAGCCGCAAGATCAACGCTGCCTCCCTCACAGAATGAAGTCGGGCCAATAACCGAAATTACCGGTTTTGCTGGCAGGGGATTCACGGTTACGAGCCTATCCGAGTTGCTGGTGCCACAATGTCCGGTTGCCGTAGCAGTAATGGTGGCTATTCCGTTGAACGACTCATCCCAGTTCATAACTCCGGTGGTGACATCGATAACACCCGCTGCTGCAGGCGATACGCTGTAGCTGATGGAAGTGCTGTTTGCTGCTGTGGCGGTATATGTTTCATCCAAAGAATTCTGGCAGACCTCGATGGCTCCGGTGGTGAAGCTTACTGCTCCTATAGGGGGAGTAACGGAGACCTCTCTGTCGGCATTGCTTGATCCGCAGGCTCCCTCTGCTGTGGCTGTAATTGTTGCCGTTCCGCTGAACGA
>JAIFNN010000106.1 GCA_020047715.1 Bacteroidota bacterium
TTTTAATAACATTTCTAAAATTAAATAAGATGGCAGATATTAATGCACTCGCAGGTCAGTTAGTAGAATTGACAGTTAAAGAAGTAAATGAGTTACTCGCAGTATTAAAAGACCAATACGGTATTGAACCAGCTGCTGCTGCAGTTGCAATTGCCGGTCCTGCTGCTGGTGGTGACGCCCCTGAAGTTGCTGAAAAAACAACCTTCGATGTTATCCTTAAAAGCGCTGGCCCTGCAAAACTCCAGATCGTTAAACTTGTTAAAGATTTAACAGGCCTCGGTCTTAAAGAAGCTAAAGCTGTAGTTGACGCTGCACCTGCACCTGTTAAAGAAGGTGTATCAAAAGACGAAGCAGAATCTCTCAAAGCACAGTTGATAGAAGCAGGAGCAGAGGTTGAACTTAAATAAAGCAAAGGCTTATAACACTATCAGGGTTTAGAATCCCAGACCGTAATAAAACGGGCGGGATTCTAAGCCTTTTTGCCATTTTATTAGTTTAAGTTCAATATAATCCCAAATCATACATGTCTATCGTTAAATCAAACCAGAGGATTAGCTTTTCTTCCAACAAAAATCAACTGGAATATCCTGATTTTTTGGAAGTGCAATTGAAATCATTCAGGGATTTCTTCCAACTCGAAACAACCCCTGAAAACAGAAAAAGAGAAGGCCTTTTCCAGGTTTTTCAGGAAAATTTCCCTATTTCTGATACCCGTAATAATTTTGTTCTCGAATTCCTTGACTATTACGTTGACCCCCCAAGGTATTCTATCGACGAATGTATAGAACGCGGCCTTACCTACAGCGTACCTCTTAAGGCAAAATTGAAATTGTACTGTACCGATCCTGAACACGAAGACTTCGATACCGTTATTCAGGATGTTTATCTGGGTACCGTTCCCTATATGACAGCTCGGGGAGTGTTTATTGTAAACGGCGCCGAAAGGGTTGTCGTTTCCCAACTTCACCGTTCCCCTGGTGTGTTCTTCGGACAAAGTCTCCACGCTAATGGAACCAAACTTTATTCCGCCAGAATTATCCCCTTTAAAGGATCTTGGATCGAATTTGCTACCGACATCAATAATGTCATGTATGCATATATCGACCGTAAGAAAAAATTACCCGTTACAACCCTACTTCGTGCAATAGGCTACGAAAGCGATAAGGATGTGCTCGAGATTTTTGATCTTGCTGATGAGATCAAAGTTTCCAAAACCGCACTTAAAAAACTTGTAGGTCACCGCCTTGCTGCCAGAGTTCTTAAAACCTGGACCGAGGATTTTGTGGATGAAGACACAGGTGAAGTCGTTTCCATCGAAAGGAACGAAGTGATCATCGATCGCGAAACCGTTCTGGAAAACGACCATATCGACCTTATCGTCGATTCAGGTGCCAAAACCATTCTGCTGCACAAAGAAACAGCAAACATGGTCGACTTTGCAATTATTTACAATACCCTGCAAAAAGACCCCTGTAACTCTGAGAAAGAAGCCGTAATGCACATCTACAGGCAACTCAGGAACTCCGAACCACCCGATGAAGCAACCGCCAGAGATGTTATCGATAAGCTGTTCTTCTCCGATAAGAGATACGATCTTGGTGAAGTTGGACGTTACAGAATCAACAAAAAACTGAACCTCGATATTGCAAACGATACCAAAGTTCTTACCAAACAGGATATCATTGCAATTATTAAATACCTTATCGAACTTATCAACTCCAAAAGCGATGTTGATGATATCGACCACCTTAGCAACCGGAGGGTTAGAACCGTTGGTGAGCAATTAATGAACCAGTTCAGCGTGGGATTGGCCAGAATGGCGAGAACTATCCGCGAAAGAATGAACGTAAGGGACAACGAGGTGTTTACCCCGATTGACCTTATCAATTCAAAAACCCTCTCTTCGGTTATTAATTCATTCTTTGGTACCAACCAGCTCTCACAGTTTATGGACCAAACCAACCCCTTGTCGGAGATGACCCACAAACGTCGTCTTTCCGCACTGGGACCAGGCGGTTTGTCCAGAGAAAGAGCCGGATTTGAGGTGCGCGACGTTCACTATACACACTACGGACGCCTTTGTCCTATCGAAACTCCTGAAGGTCCGAATATTGGACTTATTTCTTCACTTTGCGTGTTTGCGAAAATCAATAATCTGGGATTCATTGAGACTCCTTATCGCCGGGTTGAAACAGGAAAGATCGACCTTACCGATGGCGGAATAATATATCTGAGCGCTGAGGAAGAGGAAGAACAGGTTATTGCACAGGCTAACGCTCCTTTCGATGAAGAAGGAAACTTCAAAAATCAAAAGGTTAAGACCCGTTTTAACGGTGACTTCCCACTTTCCGACCGTGAAGGTGTAGCTTTGATGGACGTTGCGCCAAACCAGATTGCCTCAATCGCAGCTTCTTTAATCCCTTTCCTCGAGCACGATGATGCCAACCGCGCTCTTATGGGTTCAAACATGATGCGTCAGGCCGTACCTCTTATTGCTCCCGAAGCTCCGGTTGTGGGAACAGGTATTGAGCATGTTGTGGTTCGCGACTCTCGCTTGCAGGTGATTGCTGAGGGTGATGGTGTTGTTGAGTTCGTTGACGCTAACGAAATTGTAATCAGATATTCAAGATCAGAAGAAGAGAAATTCGTAAGTTTCGACGACGATATCAAACGCTATAAACTCCCAAAATTCAAAAAAACCAACCAGAGTACCTGCGTTAACCTTTCACCCATTGTTTCGAAAGGGCAGAAGATTAAAGCCGGTGAGATCCTTACCGAAGGATATGCAACCCAGAACGGAGAACTTGCTCTGGGACGTAACCTGATGGTAGCCTTCATGCCCTGGAAAGGTTATAACTTTGAGGATGCTATCGTTCTTTCCGAACGTCTCGTTCGTGAAGACGTGTTCACATCCATCCACGTTGACGAATATTTGCTCGAAGTTCGCGATACCAAGCGTGGTCTCGAAGAACTTACTTCAGATATTCCAAACGTTTCTGAAGAAGCAACCAAAAACCTCGATGAAAACGGTCTTATCCGCATCGGAGCAGAGGTTAAACCTGGGGATATCTTAATTGGTAAAATTACTCCAAAAGGCGAATCCGACCCATCCCCCGAAGAAAAACTCCTCAGAGCTATCTTTGGCGATAAGGCAGGTGATGTTAAAGACGCATCCCTGAAAGCCGGTCCTTCACTCTTTGGTGTGGTAATCGACAAAAAATTGTTCTCCCGTTCCATGAAGGACAGGAAATCGAAAGTCACTACCAAACCAATTATCGATAAAATCGATGAAGAGTTCAACAGGAATATCGAAGAACTCAGAAACAAACTTATTGATAAGCTTTTTATACTCGTCAACGGGAAAACTTCCCAGGGTGTAAAAGACTATTATGGTGTGGATATTATTGCAAAAGGATTCAAGTTCACACAGAAAACGCTTCAGGAAATAGATTTCAACACTGTTAATCCAAGCAAGTGGACAACTGACAAGGATAAAAACGACACTATAAAAAATCTGCTCCATAATTACCTTATTAAATTCAAGGAAGTAGACGGTACATACAAACGGAAGAAATACAATATCACCATTGGTGATGAGCTTCCCACAGGTATTGTTCGTCTGGCCAAGGTTTATGTAGCCAAGAAAAGGAAGATTACAGTGGGGGATAAGATGGCGGGACGTCACGGAAACAAAGGTATTGTTGCGAAAATTGTTCGCGACGAGGATATGCCTTTCCTTGAAGACGGAACTCCGGTAGATATCGTTCTGAACCCGCTTGGTGTGCCTTCACGTATGAACCTCGGACAGATTTACGAAACGGTTCTTGCCTGGGCAGGCGTTAAACTGAGTTTGAAATTTGCAACACCTATTTTCGATGGAGCGAAAATTTCAGAAATTACAGACTATACCACCAAGGCTGGATTGCCCCGGTTCGGGAAAACTTACCTCTATGACGGTGGTACCGGCGATCGCTTTGACCAGCCTGCTACTGTAGGGATAATCTACATGCTGAAACTGGGACACATGGTTGATGATAAGATGCATGCCCGTTCTATTGGACCCTATTCACTTATCACTCAGCAACCCCTTGGCGGTAAAGCTCAATTTGGTGGACAGAGGTTTGGTGAAATGGAGGTTTGGGCTCTCGAAGCATTCGGCGCATCCAATATCCTTCAGGAAATCCTCACCATTAAATCAGATGATGTTACCGGTCGTGCAAAAGCATACGAAGCCATTGTTAAAGGTGAACCTATGCCCCCTGCCGGAATACCTGAATCTCTTAACGTGCTTCTGCACGAACTCAGAGGTCTCGGACTTAGCGTTAACCTGATCTAATTTTTACATTCCTCGGTTCTGCCGAGGAATGGTATGCAGTGTTTTAAATAATTTATTTAATTATCAATATATGTCATTCAGAAGGGACACTAAAGTAAAATCAAATTTTAATAAGATCTCAATCGGTCTTGCCTCCCCCGAGGAAATTCTTGAACGTTCCAGTGGGGAAGTGCTTAAACCTGAGACTATTAATTATCGTACTTATAAACCTGAACGCGACGGATTGTTTTGTGAGAGAATATTCGGTCCTGTAAAAGATTTTGAATGCCATTGCGGCAAGTACAAGAGGATCCGGTATAAAGGCATTGTCTGTGACCGTTGCGGTGTTGAAGTAACCGAGAAAAAGGTGAGGCGTGAGAGAATGGGACATATTTCCCTGGTTGTTCCCGTTGCTCATATTTGGTATTTCCGCTCCCTTCCCAACAAAATTGGCTATTTGCTTGGATTGCCTACCAAAAAGCTGGATGCAATTATCTATTATGAGCGTTATGTGGTTATTAATCCGGGGATCAAAATGATCGACGGCGTTAATTACCTTGATTTCCTCACTGAAGAAGAATATCTGGATATTCTGGATTCGCTTCCCAAAGAAAATCAATATCTTGAAGATGAGCATCCTGATAAATTCGTTGCAGGAATGGGAGCTGAAGCCCTCTATGAACTGCTTAGAAGACTCGATCTCGATAAATTGTCGTATGACTTGCGCCACAAAGCAGGAAATGAAACTTCACAACAAAGGAAAAACGAAGCCCTTAAACGCCTTCAGGTAGTTGAGGCATTCCGTGAGTCCAAAGGTATCAATCGTCCGGAATGGATGATTGTGAAAGTAGTTCCTGTTATTCCCCCGGAACTGCGTCCTCTTGTTCCTCTGGATGGCGGACGTTTTGCAACTTCCGACCTGAATGACCTGTATCGCAGGGTTATTATCCGTAATAACAGGCTTAAGAGACTTATCGAAATCAAAGCTCCCGAAGTTATCCTCAGAAATGAGAAACGTATGCTTCAGGAGTCGGTTGATTCGCTTTTTGACAACTCACGCAAAGCAAACGCAGTTAAAACAGACGCCAACCGTCCGCTGAAATCACTTTCCGACAGTTTGAAGGGAAAACAGGGTAGGTTCCGTCAGAATCTCCTTGGTAAAAGGGTTGACTATTCAGCTCGTTCAGTTATCGTCGTGGGTCCGGAATTGCAGTTGCACGAATGTGGTCTTCCCAAAGATATGGCCGCTGAACTCTACAAGCCCTTTATCATCCGTAAGCTTATTGAGCGCGGTATTGTGAAAACAGTTAAATCGGCTAAGAAAATTGTTGACCGGAAGGATCCCGTTGTTTGGGATATTTTGGAAAACGTACTCAAAGGACACCCTGTGCTTCTTAACCGTGCTCCGACACTTCACCGCCTGGGTATTCAGGCTTTCCAGCCGAAACTTATTGAAGGAAAAGCTATTCAGCTTCACCCGCTTGTTTGTACGGCATTCAACGCCGACTTCGACGGTGACCAGATGGCTGTTCACCTCCCGCTTGGAAATGCTGCCGTTCTTGAAGCGCAGATACTGATGCTCGCATCACACAATATTTTGAACCCTGCAAATGGAGCTCCAATTACGGTTCCTTCGCAGGACATGGTACTTGGACTGTATTATATCACCAAGTCACGCAAGAGCACCAAGGAACATCCTGTATTGGGTGAAGGACTTATTTTTTATTCTGCTGAAGAGGTAATCATTGCCTACAACGAGAAAAAGGTACACCTTCATGCAATCATTAAAGTGAGGATAAATACCGAAGTTGACGGAAAACCCGGTTATTATTTAGTCGAGACAACCGTTGGACGCGTTATGTTCAACGAATTTGTTCCCAAAACTATGGGGTATATCAATGAAATTCTTACTAAAAAATCACTTAGGGATATCATTGGTAACGTTCTGAAAAACGCAGGTACGGCTGCAACTGCAAAATTCCTTGATGATATCAAAAACCTCGGTTTCCAGATGGCATTCCGTGGAGGTCTCTCTTTTAATCTGGATGACGTTATTGTTCCGGCTGAAAAAGAAGTTCTTGTGAATGAGGGATACGAGCAAGTTGACGAAGTCCTTGCCAACTATAACGCTGGTTTTATTACCAATAATGAGCGATATAATCAGATTATCGATATCTGGACACATACAAATGCCAAGCTTACCCAGACCTTAATGAAACAGTTAAGTTCTGATAACCAGGGATTCAACCCGGTTTATATGATGCTTGATTCAGGGGCCCGTGGTTCGAAAGAGCAGATTCGTCAGCTCTCAGGTATGCGTGGTCTTATGGCTAAGCCTCAGAAATCCGGAGCTACTGGCTCTGAGATTATTGAAAACCCGATCCTTTCGAACTTTAAAGAGGGATTGTCGGTTCTCGAGTACTTCATTTCAACCCACGGTGCCCGAAAGGGTCTTGCCGATACAGCTTTAAAAACAGCTGATGCTGGTTACCTTACACGCCGTTTGGTCGACGTTTCACAGGATGTGATTATCACAGAGCATGACTGCGGAACGCTTCGCGGATTGGTTGCAACAGCGATCAAAAAGAGCGAAGAAGTTGTAGAAACTCTTTATGAGCGAATTCTCGGACGAACCGCGGTTCACGATGTTTATCACCCGCTTACTGGCGAGCTTGTTGTTGCTGCAGGGGAGGAAATCTCGGAAGGCATTGCCAGATCTATTGAAGAATCGCCCATCGAACAGGTTGAAATCCGTTCTGTACTTACCTGCGAATCGAAAAAAGGAGTTTGTGGTAAGTGTTATGGACGAAGCCTTGCAACCGGAAACATGGTTCAGATAGGAGAGGCTGCTGGCGTTATTGCGGCACAGTCAATCGGTGAACCGGGTACGCAGCTTACTCTTCGTACGTTCCACGTTGGAGGTACAGCTTCAAGTGTAACCTTTGATTCGAGTATCGTTTCGAAGTACGACGGTATTGCCAACATCGATGAGTGCAGAACTGTTTCTAAAACTGACCCTGCTACCGGAGATAAAGTTGATATTGTTATCGGCCGATTGGCTGAACTTAGAATAACAGACAAGAATACTGGCATTGCTCTAACAACCCATAATATTCCCTACGGATCAAAACTTTTTGTGAAACCGGGAACAGAGGTAAAGAGAAAAGATCTGATTTGCGAATGGGATCCTTATAACGCCGTTATTATTACAGAGGTTGACGGACGAATCTCTTTTGAGAATGTTATTGATGGTATTACGTTCCGCGAAGAATCCGATGAGCAAACAGGATACCGTGAAAAGGTAATCATCGAAACCAGGGATAAAACAAAGAACCCGGGAATCAGAATTATGAGCAAGGACAATGAGGTTCTGAAATCATACAACCTTCCGGTGGGCGCGCATATTTCCGTAAATGAAAATGATAAGGTTCTTGCAGGTGATATCCTTGTAAAAATCCCAAGAGCTGTTGGAAAATCGGGCGATATCACGGGTGGTCTTCCAAGGGTAACTGAGCTTTTCGAAGCCAGGAATCCTTCAAACCCCGCTGTTGTATCTGAAATCGATGGCGAGGTTACTTTCGGTAAAGTAAAACGAGGGAACCGCGAAATCATTATCCAGTCAAAAGCCGGAGAATTGATGAAATACCTGGTACCCCTTTCCAAACAGATATTGGTTCAGGAAAACGACTATGTACGTGCAGGTATGCCACTTTCCGATGGTGCAATTACACCTTCTGATATCCTTGCGATCAAAGGCCCTACCAAAGTTCAGGAATATATAGTGAACGAGGTACAGGAAGTATACCGTCTTCAGGGTGTGAAAATTAACGATAAGCATTTTGAAATTATCGTTCGCCAGATGATGCGTAAAGTCGAAATCGTTGATCAAGGCGATACTAAATTCCTTGAAAAACAGATTGTTGACAAATGGGAATTCATGGACGAGAACGATTGGATCTTTGGTAAAAAAGTTGTTGTTGAACCGGGAGATTCACAAAATCTGTATCCGGGTCAGATTATAACTGCCAGAAAACTTCGCGATGAAAACTCCATGCTTCGCCGTAAGGACATGAAGCTTATTGATGCCCGCGACGCTGTGCCTGCAACCTCTTCACAGATTCTGCAAGGTATCACAAGAGCCTCACTGCAAACCAAGAGCTGGTTCTCCGCTGCATCCTTCCAGGAAACTACAAAGGTTCTGAATGAAGCAGCTATCCATGGGAAGATCGATTACCTGGAAGGTCTGAAGGAAAACGTTATTGTTGGACACCTCATTCCTGCAGGTACCGGAATACGTTCATGCCAAAACCTGGTTGTCGGTTCACGTGAAGAATACGAAAAAATGAAAGCCGGTGCTGCATCTGGCGTTTTGAAAACAGAACCTGAAGAATAAACCGTTTTTCTATGGAAGATGACAAATTAAATAAGAATCAGATTAGCATTGAGCTAAACGAAGAGGTTGCGCAAGGTGTTTATTCGAATCTTGCAATTATAACCCACTCTTCAGCCGAGTTTATTCTTGACTTTGTAAGAATTATGCCTGGAGTGCCAAAAGCTCAGGTTAAATCCAGAATTATTCTTACGCCGGAACATGCGAAACGATTGATGCTTGCACTTAAAGATAATATTTCCAAGTATGAAACGGTTCACGGTCCAATAAAAAAGGTCGAAAATGCCGGGGGAACTGTTCTTCCAATGAATTTTGGAGGACCTACAGCACAAGCCTGATTTTCGAATATTCCATATAGCTTATTTAAACCCCGTATAAAAACGGGGTTTTTTTTCGAATATACTTTCATGGCGGATTTCACTTTGGGATTAATTGCTATATTTGTCGCCATCAAAAGAGTAAAATTTTATACTGAAATTCTATGAAGGGCTTAAAAATCATTGTTTTAGCCAAGCAGGTCCCTGATACCAGGAACGTTGGAAAAGATGCCATGAAGGCAGATGGTACCGTAAACAGGGCTGCTTTAGAGGCTATTTTTAATCCGGAGGACCTGAACGCACTTGAACAGGCACTGCGCGTTAAGGATAAAGTTGATGGATCAACTATCACAATTCTTACCATGGGACCCGGCCGTGCTGCTGAAGTTATTCGCGAAGGTCTTTACCGAGGTGCTGACAACGGCTTTCTGCTTACCGATCGTAAATTCGCCGGTTCGGATACCTTGGCTACATCTTACGCCTTGTCTCAGGCTATTAGAAAAATAAAGGATTTCGACGTGATTTTTGCAGGACGTCAGGCAATCGATGGCGATACCGCCCAGGTTGGACCCCAGGTGGCCGAGAAACTGGGCATCCCCCAGATTACGTATGCAGAAGAAGTTCTCGATATTAAAGGCAAGGAAATAATTGTCAAGCGACGACTTGAAAGGGGAGTTGAGGTTGTTTCTGTTACCACCCCGGTTTTGATTACAGTTCACAGTTCCGCAGCAGATTGCAGACCTCGTAATGCAAAACTTTTAATGAAGTACAAGCATGCCCGCACAATTACCGAGCGTCAGGACGCAACAGAGGATTACCTGAACCTTTACCAAACTCGTCCATACCTGAATATCGACGAGTGGAGTACCGCTGATATTGTTGTGGAAGACGAAGCCCTTGGACTGTCAGGCTCTCCAACCAAAGTCAAAAAGATTGAAAACGTGGTTTTCAAGGCTAAAGAGTCGAAAGTTCTCTCCCCATCCGATGTTGAAATCGATGAACTGATGAAGGAACTTATCGAAAACCATACTATTGGTTAATTATTCTTTTCAAGTCGAATTAAAAAAATTCTAACCGTGAATAATATTTTCGTTTATTGTGAGATCGAAGACAGTCAGGTTGCTGATGTAAGTCTTGAACTGCTTACTAAGGCCAGAAGTCTTGCCGACCAGCTGTCGTGTAAAGTTGAAGCCGTTGTTCTTGGATCGGGCCTGAATGGTATCGACAAGCAATTGTTCCCTTATGGAGTGGATGTAATTCATCTTGGCGATGATAAACGCCTGGCTCCTTACCTTACTTTACCTCACAGCACGCTTCTTAAACAGGTCCTGGAACAGGAGAAACCCCAGATTGCATTGTTTGGCGCGACTTCCGTTGGCCGTGATTTGGCTCCCCGAATTGCTTCGGCTCTTAAAGTTGGACTTACAGCAGATTGCACAAGTCTCGAAATTGGCGGACACAGCGATAAAAAAGCAAATATCGAGTACGAAAACCTTCTTTACCAGATACGCCCTGCTTTTGGCGGAAACATTGTTGCTACTATCATTAACCCTGAAACCCGTCCTCAATTAGCCACAGTGCGCGAAGGTGTAATGAAGAAGGAAATCCTCAGGGAGGGTTATAAGGGAGTTGTAAAGAAAATTGATACTGACAAGTTTCTGAGTGATGCTGACTTTGTAGTCAAAATTATCGAGCGTCACATGGAAAACAAAAAAGTAAATATTAAAAACGCTGGTATCATCGTAGCAGGAGGTTATGGTGTGGGCTCAAAAGCCAATTTCAAACTTCTTTTCGACCTGGCTGATGTACTTGGTGCAGAGGTTGGTGGTTCCAGGGCAGCAGTGGATGCCGGATTTGTTGAGCATGAGAGGCAGATAGGGCAGACTGGTGTTACCGTTCGTCCCAAATTGTATATTGCTGTTGGGATATCAGGACAGATTCAGCATAGGGCCGGCATGGCCGACTCTGCCATGGTTATTTCGATTAACAACGACAGGCAGGCTCCCATCAACCAGATTGCCGATTATGTTATTGTTGGCGATGCTGCTGAAGTACTTCCCAAATTGATTAAGTATTACAAGAAAAACTCAAAGTAACAACGACTTTGTTAACGTAAAAAACAGAAAGAAAATGGCAAATTTCTTCAATGATAATCAAGATCTGAAATTTCACCTTCATCATCCCCTGATGAAAAAAATCGTATCGCTCAAAGAAAAAGATTTTGAGGATAAAGATAAATTCGATTATGCCCCGGTTGATTTCGAAGATGCTATGGATAGTTATGAGAAAACCCTCGAAATAATCGGGGAGATTTCCGCTGACGTAGTTGCTCCTAATGCCGAATCAGTTGACCACGACGGCCCTCAGCTTATCAACAACCAGGTGGTTTATGCCAGGGGAACAACCGAGAATCATGAGGTTCTGACAAAGGCAGGCCTTGTTGGCATGTCGCTTCCCAGGAAATACAAAGGATTGAATTTCCCTGTTGTGCCATATGTTATGGCGGCTGAAATAGTCTCCAGGGCTGATGCAGGTTTTGCCAATATCTGGGGATTGCAGGATTGTGCTGAGACGATTCACGAGTTTGCTTCTGAAGAGCTTAAGAGCTTGTATCTTCCACTCTTCAACGATGGAGCCACTGCAGCTATGGTGCTTACAGAACCCGATGCTGGCTCCGATCTGCAGGCGGTGCAGCTCAAAGGACAGTCAATTACCGCTACCTACGATGCAGCCAAAGACACCTATTATCTTAATGGAGTAAAGAGATTTATCACCAACGGAGATGCTGATATCGCACTTGTACTTGCCCGAAGCGAGGATGGAACAGCAGATGCCAGAGGCCTTTCATTATTCCTGTACGACAGGAAGGAAGGCGCTGTGAAAATTCGCCGCATCGAAAACAAACTGGGAATCAAAGGTTCACCAACCTGCGAGATGGTCTTCACCAATGCTCCTGCAAAGCTTATCGGCGACCGAAAAATGGGTCTGATAAAATATGTAATGTCACTTATGAATTCTGCCAGACTTGGTATTGGTGCACAATCTGCCGGACTGGCTGAAGCAGCTTATCGGGAGGCATTGAAATACGCTCATGAAAGGGTTCAGTTTGGCAAGGCAATCATTACCTTCCCCGCTGTATATGAGCTTCTTAGAAATATGAAAGTGAAAACTCAGGCCATGAGAACCCTTCTGTATGAGACGGCCCGTTACGTTGATATGTACAAAGCTTATACTTTCGCCGCCGAGGATCGCAAACTTGATCCCGAAGAAAGAGCTGAAATGAAGAAGTACCAAAAGCTGGCCGATGTATTTACTCCTCTCTTAAAACTGTTCTCAAGCGAATACAGCAACCAGATTGCTTACGATGCTATGCAGATTCATGGAGG
>JAIFNN010000230.1 GCA_020047715.1 Bacteroidota bacterium
ATATAAGTTTTTTATATATTTTTTTCACTACTGAATCTTTACCTACTGTTTATAACCCTAGAAAGATTCCCAAAAAGTACCAAAACTTAAAAATTATTTAATGCGAAATAAATAACATAACTGCTTATTAAAGATTAACTTTGAATACGCTGCTATTAATTGTATTTATTGGAGTATAAATTATCAGGAAGCAATGAAATATCTCTTTCCTATCCTTATTTGCATAGTTGTTTGCTTTACTTTTCCGAAAACTTCATTTGGACAAACAGGTAATGGGAAGCGTCCAAAAATCGGATTGGTTCTGAGCGGCGGGGGAGCAAAGGGTCTCGCCCATATAGGCGTGTTGAAGGTTTTGGAAGAAGCCGGAATACGTCCCGACTATATTGCTGGAACAAGCATGGGGGGCATTGTGGGTGGTCTTTATGCAATTGGTTACTCTGCCGATTCACTTGAAAAAATCGCAAAAGGAACCAAATGGGGATATTATCTGAGTGATGATATCCCACGCAGGGCCATAACTTTGGAAGAAAAAGAAGATTACGACCGGTTTATTCTATCAATACCCATCTCGGAAAAAGGAATTGAAATTCCCGGGGGAGTTATAAACGGACAAAACATAGAGAACCTGTTAAACCAGCTTTGCTCTCCAGTATACAATATCAGGGATTTCGCGGATTTCCAGATCCCTTTTTTATGCAGTGCTACTGATATTGAGACAGGTAAAGAGGTCGTTTTCAGAAATGGCTACCTTCCGCATGCCCTAAGGGCTACCATGTCCATTCCAAGCATATTTGATCCGATTGAGTTGGATGGAAAACTTCTGGTTGACGGAGGTCTCATCAACAATTTCCCTGCCGACAGATTAAAAGAGATGGGAGCTGAAATAATTATTGGCGTTGATGTCGGTTTTCAATCGTATTCGAAGGACCAATTGAACTCAATGTTTCGAATCATTGAGCAGGCATTGTTTTTCTATGGCGAGAGTAATCAAACCCGAAACCGAAAGCTATGCAACATTGTGATAACACCTGCATTAAATAATTTTAATGCTGGGAGTTTCAACTCCACCGATACCATAATTGCCCTTGGTGAAATCGCTGCACGTGAACAATTTGCCCAGATCAAAGCTCTGGCAGACTCTTTAAAAACTCTTGACCCATCCTTTGGAAATCAAAAGTTGGTTACTTATCCCGACAGTCTTTTCCTTGTTGAAATCAGGGTGGAGGGGCTAGATAAGGTATCAGGAGAACTTCTGATAGGAAAACTTCAGCTATCGGTTATGAAAAATGTTACTCCAAAAGACATCGGGTATGCTGTGGATCGATTATACTCCTCACTTTACTTTGAAAAAATTAGTTACACTATTGAAAAAACAAATCGAGACGGGGTAAGGCTAATTCTCAATGTAAAAGAAGTGTCCAATGGCACTCTTAGGTTTGGCATTCATTACGATAGTAACAGCAAATCCTCCATACTTTTAAATGCGACCTTTCGAAACCTGCTTTTTGATGGATCCAAATTTGCTTTAAATGGCGTCGTAGGCGAAAATCCTTTTTTCAAGACAGAGTTTTTCAAGAATAACGGTTGGAAACCGGGATTTGGAGCATCTTTCCAATCGAGCCGTTCAACTGCATTTCTTTATAGGAACAACGAAAGAATCAGCAGCCTGAATTTTTATGAAACAAAGCTTCAACTCTATACGCAGTCAATTTTTAGAAATTATTACTCGCTGGGAGCAGGAGTGGAATTTGAGAATTCGCTTATCCGACCAGTTATAGACCCAATCGAAATAATTCCCGAAAGCAGGTATAAACTTATGAATTATTATGTCTTTCTACAGATGGACAGCTATGACAATCCCTTCTATCCAACAAGAGGCATAAAAGTTCACTCTTCTTTTAAGCTTATTACTTCTAAGGATATGGATCCCATCACATTTTTTCATGCAAGAATAAGCAAAGCAGAAAAACTTAGTAACCGTCTTACCTTGATAAATCATATTTATGCAGGTATGGTTAATGGTGATTCCATTCCCTCGCAATATTTCTTTTTCTCCGGGGGACATATGGATTCGAACCGCAATGGGATCATGCCTTTCGCCGGTTTTGACTATATGGAAATAGCAAGTAAAAACCTACTAAGCCTTAAAATGGATTTACAGTTAAGACTTTTTAGTAAGATTTATGTAATTGGAACGGTCAATGCCGGAAACTTCAAGAACTCCTTCTACGATCTCTTTACTACTGACAACATCCTCAGTGGATATGGGCTCACGGTTGGTTATCTAAGCGTTATAGGGCCTATTGAACTGAGCCTTTCCCGGTCATCGAATTACGGAGGTTACGAGGGATTTTTCCGCATAGGCTATTGGTTTTAACTAATAATCCAACACTTCCTTCAAACGGTTATATCCCGACCGGCTTACCGGGACCCTCTCCCCGGTTTTCAGTATCAGCATGTAGGTTGATTTTTCATAAGGCTCTATTTTGGCAATCTGGTCAAGCCGCACTATATATGATCGATGAACCCTCAAAAAATCTTTCGGATCGAGATGCTGCTCATAATAGCCAAGAGTTTTATGCTTGAGGTAATGGGCCCCATTCACATAGATCATTACATAATCGTCTTGCGACTCAATGTAATGTAACTGGTGAACAGGTAAAACGACGATTGTATTTCTTGTTTTCACAACTATCCGACTAAGGATTTCATTTGTATCGTCCAGATGTTCTCTCAGCTTTTCATACTGCACTTGTGTTTGATTAAAGCCGGCAACGGAATTGATACGTTTGAGAGCTTTTTCAAGGGCTTCGCGAAAGCGCTCCAAGGAAAAAGGCTTTAACAGGTAATCGACTGCATTTAGCTCAAATGCCTTAATAGCAAACTGATCATAGGCTGTGGAAAAAATAATCTCCGGCTTTTTGTCCAGTATCTCAATCAACTCAAATCCCGTTAGTTTCGGCATTTGAATATCAAGGAATATCAGTTGAGGATTCAATTCTTGTATAGCTCTAAGCCCTGCAAAACCATCACTGCACTCAGCCACAACCTCAATTCCTCCGGTTTCGCTGATATAGTCCTTAAGAAGTTCCCGGGCAAGGGACTCGTCGTCGATTATAATGGCACGGATCATAGTTTTATTATCAAGGGATTATAAAATACAAATTTGAAACGTATTACTTGATTGGGATGCTCAAAATAACTTTGAAAACCTGGCTGGTTCCTGAAGTCTCAATTAAGCCGTCCTTTCCATAAATAAGCTTCAGTCGGCTGCTTATATTTTTCAAGCCGATCCCATTGCCTTTTCTCGGTGCGATACCAGGATCGAAATTATTACTGATAGTTAGAATAAGAAATCCAGAATCGCACTCGCTTTTCATGCGTATGGTAACCGGCTCCAAACTTTCATAAACTCCGTGTTTTATTGCGTTTTCGAACAAGGGCTGGAGAATCATATTTGGAAGCCTTAGCTTTGTGCAAGCCTCTGGAACATCCATTTCAAAAATCAACCTTCCTTCGAATCGTATTTTTTCAATTTCCAGGTATCTGGTAATATTCTGGATCTCCTCTTCGAGACTGGTCTCTTCTACTTCTTTATGCTTAAGTGAATATCGTAAAAAATCGGAGAGCTCGATAATCATTCTTCTCGCCTTTGCCGGATCCCTTATGGTAAGTGAAGAGATGGAATTCAAGGAATTAAACAGGAAATGAGGATTAATCTGTGCCTTAAGCGCATTGAGTTCCGCTTCTCTAACCAAGGTTTTCAGACTTGCTTCGTTATTGATTTTTTGTTTGAGGTTTTCGCTGTACACCATCAGGTAATAAAGCAAAATCATCAACACAAAAATGAGCGCGCCCAAAACCGAACGGTAAGGCATGCTCTGTTCGAGAAACTGCAGGGATAACGAATCTCCCCCGATAACAAGCTTTATAATAAGATAACCTGAAACGATCCATATTGCCAACATCACCCCTCCCAAAAGCAAGTGATTCAGTATGGAAGGCATAATCCTCTTTTCACTGAACGACATGTACCTGACCGGAAACCAAATTGCAATCCCCAAGATAAAAAAGAGGAAATTGTAAACAATGCTGTCGGCTAAAGCAAAATCAAGGCTTGTGCCAAAAATAAAAAACTCAATGCTGGCCTGTACCATTCCAAAAATGATACAGATCAGCATATAAGCCAAAAAATACGCCTTATTCCCTGTAATTGGGTTTATCATTTGTGTTAGAAATAGCTGATAATTTCTCCACCGCCAAAAATTGCAACTCCTTTAATAACCAGCTTTTTTTCTGAAATGGATGTCTGAACAGGAAGTTTCCCCCTTTTATCGCTGAAGCCTCCAAAAATTGCAGTCACTTCAATTTTAATATCCCAGTCGTTGGGAACGATTAGCTTTGATCCTCCAAAAATGGTTACCTGATCCAGTATGTTAATTCCGGGAGCAAGCTGTGCGCTGGTTAGGTCATAGGTTCCCCCGCCAAAAACAGAAGTAATCTTTCCTCCCCTGAAACTCATTGAGTTTATTTTCCGGTCATGACCGCCGAAAACATTCAAATCATCAACATAGTCATCGCTAAATCCTCGTTCAGATTTCTCCCGCCCGAATATACTTGTGCTTCTGAAAATCAACAGAATCCCAAGAAGAACGAGAAAAACAGGCCAGAAAAGGCCACGATATTCGAACGGCAGATCAACAAACCTTGGGACAAGAAAAAATGCCCCAACACCAATTAGTATAAACCCGGTAAAATTGTTCTCTTTGCGGGTAAGCATAACTGCTCCGATAAGAATAAGAATTGCCTGCCATGTAAAAAGCGCTTCCCTGATTTGAAAAGGGATAATATTAAACTGGTTGGCAATAAGTGCGGTACCGATAAGAAGCAGAACGATGCCGAAAATGGCCCTGCTTTTTCCTTGTTGTTTTTCAATAATCTGATTCATTTTAAGTTCCTCCTTTTCAAATTTAAATTAATGAATCAAAAGTACCTCATCCAACAGTGTAATAAAACGAAAAATCGGTAAACGGTATCACTGAATCGGTGAATGGAATTCCAAAAAGACAAATGGAATATTCCTTTTGGAACCGATACCTCTCAATTGACACTCTATGGATTTATAAAGCAAGAGATGAATTCCCGGAAAAATGGAGATACTGATGTTACAAATCAAGCGCTAATCCGCCATAGTAATATCCCCCGTTAAACCCAAACTGGGTGATAGCCGTGTTGTAAATGAAGCGACCTTGGTTTTGAAGAGTTGAATTATTTTTATCGGGATACACATTAAACAGATTGTTCGCCCCTATGGATAAAGAAATCTTACTTGAGATTTTATAGTTTACTTTAATATCGCTAATCCATTTGGAAGAATAAACCTGGTCCTCGGCTGTATTGTAAACCCCAAGGTAACTAACCTCACCGAAATAGGTGGTTCTGAAAACAAAGTTCATCTTATTTCTGAGATAATTCAGGGTCAGATTGTATTTAAGGGAGGGCTGTGCCGACTCCAGCAAAGCGCGCGATTGCCGGTCGAACAACTGATCTGACAATCCGTTTTCAATAATAGCGGAGCTGGTATTCAAATCTCCAATTATTTTGGTTTTGGAGAGATTCAATCCAAAACTTGCCCCCATCAATCCTTTTGAATTGCTTATCTGGTGAGATAGCACAAAATCAATTCCCCTGCTACGGGTATCAACTGCATTGGTGAAAAACTGAGCTCCGCCTGTGGTTGTCAGATCGCTTAGAAGACTATCAACCACAGCATCACCAAATCCTTTGTAGAAAAATCCGGACAGAACAATCCGATCCCTGACATCAATCTGATAGAAGTCGAGCGTTACAGTAGTATTTTTCAATGGTTTTGAGGTAATTCCAAAGGAATAACTTTTTGATGTTTCTTCTTTGAGGGCAGGGATGCCAAATGCTTTCGTAACGGGATTATTGTTGTCTGCGGTAAGAATTTCATACAAATATCCCCCGAAATAATAGGATCCGGTATAATTGTAATTCGACTGGTGAAGTGCCGGAGCGCGGAATCCTGTACTAATTGAGCCCCGGAAATTCAACCAATCGGCTAAAGTATAGCGTGATGATATTTTTCCGGAGAGATTGCTTCCAAAATCGGAATAGTTCTCAAACCTTCCAGCCGCTTCAATCAGAAACCCCTTAAAAAGCGCAGTGCTTAACTCGCCGTACAGTGCAATATTATTTCTAGTGGCGTCGGCTTCATCGGAAGGCTGATATCCGGGATAGCCCTGAGCACCAGGATAATGCAACCTGTCTTCATTAATCCATGAGTTTTCCTCTCCCGCCTCTATCCGGTAATTTTCGATGCGGATTTCAGACCCGAAAGAAATTCTTAAAGATTCCAAATTCAATTTACCTCCAAAGTCACGGCTAAGATCAAAGTTTACAACACTTTGTTTGTAGCTTATTCCTCCGGAATTAAACTCAGTAGGACTAAGGGCCATTGATGCGTTTGTGGAATTGTTGACGGAAAAACCAATCGCGTTTCGGCCGAAAGTATAACTAAGGTCGGAATCCCAGCTTAGAAGATTTCCACGAATACCCGTGCTGATGAATTGATCGTTCAAGGCGGCTTCAATTTCAGGAAGGAATCCGTTAGGGTACATTGCCAGATTGCTGCGAGCAGCATCGTTTGGAAGTCGGTAATCGCCGGCTGACTTGCTGTTACGAATATTCGCGCCTCCAAATACATAAAGCTCGAATAAGGCTGTAACCGGTATACTTGCATTAAGGTAAATGTTTCCATCCGACATTGCTGAATTTCCAAGCTGCATTTTGAAATCTTCACGGGAAAGACCTTTTGCAGCAATTTCCTGGTTATCCATGATGATGTTCTCTTCGAGGGAAAAATTATCCTGACCTGCAGTTCTAAAAATCAAGCCCTGATAAACCCCGGCTCTGCTTGTCGATTGCCGCCTTCTGAATTCTGATGTCAAATTGGCATAACCACTTTTTCCAAGTTTGAATCCGTAATTGGCGGTGAAATTGGTTTGCAACCCGTCTCCTTCATAGTTTTGTCCTACTTGGGACCTGACATTTAGTTTGCCTGTAGTTTCTTTAAGCACAATATTAATAACCCCGGCAATTGCGTCAGAGCCGTATTGAGCGGAAGCTCCGTCGCGCAATATCTCCACTCTGCTTATAGCCGATGATGGAATAGTATTTAAATCATTGATGACAGCTCCGCGGCCCACAACGCCCAGCGTATTAACAATGGCAGAAGGGTGGTGTCGCTTGCCATTCACAAGGATCAAGGTCTGGTCGGGATTCAATCCCCTGAGAGCAGCCGGATCCATATGATCGGTGGCATCGGAATAAGTAAGTCGTGTGGAATAGAATGAGGGTGCAAGGGAATTTAATTGCTGACTGAGGTCTGTTTGGCCTGTTTGCTCTAAAATAACTGAGGGGAACTGATCTACGGGAACTGCTGAATTAATGCTTGAGCGGACACCATGATGAGAACCAACAATAACCGCACCTTCGCCAAAGGCAATAAGGTCTTGTTCGAGCAATATTTCCAGAAAAGCGGTATTGGAATACTCCTTGGGTGAAAATATCCGGGTTTTGTAACCAAGGTAACTTACAACCAGATTTTCATTGGAATCGTGAATTCCTAATTCAAAATTGCCGGATTTGTCGGTTACTGCGCCTTTTCCCGTTTTTTCAAAGAAAATGCTAGCCCCGACCAGCGGTTGTTGGTTTACAATTTCTGACACCTTTCCCTTAAGGGTTATCGTTTGAGCACTAGATTTCTCAATGAACGCAGAAAAGAATACAACAGCTAATATTAGAATAGAATTGGTTTTCACAAAAGCAGGATTTTAAGTTTTATGTTCTAAAAGGAAGAATGTAGCAATAATCGAAATATATGCTATAAAGCATAATTCCGGGTCAAATATAAGAATTAATTGAAAACGGCAAATTTATGTTATTCATGAGAGAACATCTCATCGATTTTAGCTGCGAGAATAAAGTCATTTTCAGAAAGGCCAAGAATAGCGTGAGTCCAGATTTCAATCTGAACCTTATTGAAAAACACATGCATTACCGGGTGATGGCCCTCGGATTCAGCAATTTCCGCAACCTTGTTTACAAAGATTATTGTTTGTAGATATCCCTTGAAATGGAATTCCCTGCTTATCTTCAAATCATCAACAATAAGCCAGGGTTGCTTAAGATGAAGATTAAAAGAATTAATTTCAAGTGGATTGAGCTTTGTTACTCCCCCCTCGCATGGTTTGCATTTCTTTTCGAACAAATGCATGACTTTTTTTTAGAGAAACAAGCGAATACGAAAAAAGTTCAGTTAAGCTTAATACCGGTTTAGCCAGCGATAGCGACGGGCATTATCGCCAAATTTAATTGCGACCATAAATTCATGAGAGCCATAACTGTGCTTCATAATGCTGCTAAGAGTGTAATCGAATGCATATCCGAAAAAGAATTTATCAACCCTTACTCCCCCCATAAATATTAATGCGCCACCGGTGCGATAAGAAAGCCCTGCCCAATATTCGTCGTTAAAAATGAACTTCGTGTTAAAGTCAGCCTGCCATACAAAACTCCCTGTTGTTTTTATTAGGATAGAAGGCTCGATTGAAAAGTAATCATTTACAGGTATATCATAACCCCCAATAAGATGATAATAACGCTTCATCTTATATTCAGCATATCCTTTTTCACCGAGTTTAAGTGCCGATTGGAATAGCTGGGACATTGAAAAACCCGCGAAAATTTTCGGGTCTGTATAATATACTCCAATATTTGCATCGGGAATAAAAATGGATTTCTGGGCATTATCCCAGAATTCATCCTCATATTCAAACCTGAGTTTATCCTGATCTACTGAAAACTGGTAAGCAACGGCTGATATCCCAAAGGAAAGCTGACTTGTGCGCATTCTAATATGGTATGCATAAGACAGTTGTATTCCGGTTCGATCGATTGGGCCATTTTTATCGTTAAAAACATAGGCGCCCAATCCAACCTTTCCGCTTCTTGATCCCAAGGGCGAATGTCGGCGTATTGAAGATTTCTTGGAAATGTAACTGTTCTTTAAAATACGAGTCTGGCCACTAAGAGCATGGGTTTTAGGAGCATTTTTCAGACCAAGCCATTGTTCCCTGGCAGTAATATTAACGGCAGTATACCCTTCACTTCCAGCCACAGCCGGATTCAACAGGAATCCGTTCATCGTGTATTGACTGTATAACGGAACCTGCTGTGCTTCAGACAACTGCACAAAAAAAACGAACAGAGTTAAAATGTATAAAAACTTACTCATTAGGTATATTCTGACTTGTCTTCTTCTTCTCCATATTTTATGATTAATAATACCCTAAAACAATGAAAAAAAATCCCTATCCTTTAAAAACGCGGGAAAGATAGGGATTACAAGATCAAACAACAAAATTAATTATTCACAATTGAAATTATTTGATCAGGGTAACGGTTCCTGAGATTGGATCAAGTCCCGGACTATTGAGATTAATCACAAAATAATAAGAGTCCATAGGCATATCTTTACCTCCGGAGGTGCCGTCCCAAGGGTTGGAATACCCGCTTTCAGAGCGGAACACCAATAACCCCCAACGATCATAAATTTCTACTACAGCCTGAGGAAATGTTTGCAACTCAGGAATATTCCAAACATCGTTTTTCCCATCTCCATTGGGAGTAAACCCTGTAGGCATATTTCTGAAATGGTCAATGGTAGAACATGAATTTATAATGATCTCATCAGTAGAAACACATCCAAATTCATCGGTAACATTTACGGATATTCTCTGGAACCCTTCAAATACGGTAATTTCCCTCGATATTTGTCCGGTTGACCAATTAAATTGCACCCCATCACTCCCGGCATCAAGTGTTATTGTTTCAATTCCACAAAGAGAAGTGTCTCTGCCTAAACTAACAAGAGGTAATGGATTAACTTTAAGGAACAGTTCATCAGAAGTCTTACAACCATATTTGTCTGTTACAGTAAGTGCTATCTTTCCTTCTTCCCGTGCAATAAAGTTAGGAGTAAAAGATCCATCATGCCATAAGTATGAATAAAATGAACCAGATGGCAATATTTCAGTGACCTCACCTTCACATATTTCAATATTTTCGCCCAGCTCCATCAATGGGGCAGATACCAATACTTTCCCCCCCACAGGATTTGCCGAACATCCGTATTTGGAAAATTCCTGAACACGCAAGTCATATTCAGCCGGCACAGTGCCCCAATTTACGATTATCGAATCTCCATAATTACGCACAATTGTACCTCCCTGCACATTCCAAACAAATGAGGAACCCTCAGTTCCCTGCACATAATACGCAACCCCAGTATCACCGGCACAAACAATACTCATGTACTGCTGTGCCGATATGGTACCGTAAGATGCTGTTAACATCAACCCGATAAGCGCTATGTAACGTTTAAGGTTCATCTTTTAAACACTTTCAATCAATTTTTAGATCATAACCATAATGATCGGTATTTTAAAAACCAAACAGTACTCTTCAGAACAATTAGTGCAATGATTACAGATAGTTAAGAATATGAATAAACATCTATCGGAAAAAACTTCCTTAAATACACGTATCAACCCAGGATCATATCCTGACAATATACGATATCTAACTATCCATATCCAAGCAAGGTATTAATATCCTGCATGTTATTAACCACACTGTTCAGAGCCAAAGTTGCTCCAATAATTTAAAGACAATTCATAGCTTCCTTTAAGCCATTAGCTTAAAGGAAGCCTGTAAAGTTCTATCTTCTAGTCAAACTGCTGCTGCTGATAATCGGACCAGTTATCACTGTCGGATGCACGGTAATTGTAAATGTGCTGTGCGCAAGAATTGCACCTGCACCGGTAAAATCATCATGCATGGAAGTCAGTGTAATTACAAACTGAGCATCGTTAACCAAATCGGTACTAATCAGACCATCAGGAAGGCTTATATCAAGAGTGGATCCATTTGTTACTGCGCTTACGCCTGTTGCAGCAAGAGCTGTTCCAGAAAGATCTGTAAGGTTTGTTGCTGTGATGTCATAAACGACCTCAAATCCATTAGCAGATGGATCGGGTGCGCCGGTAAGATTTATAGTAATATTTCCAGCAACAGCTTCCCCTGAGCATATTTCAAAGTTTGCGTCAGCAGCATCGATATCGGCTGTGGCAACATTCCAAAGACGTGCAGGAATTATCTGAAGCTGACTTGGGCAGCTGCTGGAGGTCCGTTTCTGAACAAAAATATACCCATCATAGGATCCGATGGGAGTACCTGTCAGGTTCTCATCCCAACTTACGGTAATCGATGACAAGTTGGAAGTCCATTCAACTATTGAAGAATCACCATTCGAAGTAACAACTCCCGTAGTTATAGTTCCACCTATTACAGCCCAACGATATTCTTGTCCGGCAATATGACCTGCCGTAACATTGTACGTAATCGAAGAACCTGTTCTTACTTCTTCCATTGCCTGAGTAATCGGATTTGAAGGATTTGGGGTTTCAAACTGACCCATAACGGTTGAAGAGAAGAAAAACAATACTAATGCAATCATTAATACACTCACTGAAGAATTCTGCTTGGTTTTCATAACTTTTGGTTTTTATTGGTATTTAAAAATTTAATTATCTTCTGTTTAATTTGCTACCGGATTGTATTTCGCCCATTTCCGGAGTTGCGTTTTTAATTATTTCAATGCTATTCGATATTGAACATCCTGAACCAGATGACACGATTAATGAAAGAGTGCTGTTTGTTGTCCCTGTCAATAAAACTTCTACATCCGAATTGGTTTGCAATCCCGCAAAAGTTCCGTTTGAAACACTCCATAAGTAAGTCTTACCAACAACCGAATCGGTCATGTAGGTTTCGGTTACAGGAGTACACACCTCAGAATCTCCTATGATTGAAGGCAAGGCTGATGGCAGCACATTTACATTAAAACTGCAGATTGCACTGTTGCCTGATGGATCTGAAGCCGTATATGTCACAGTGGTTGTGCCAACCGTAAAGAAATCACCGGAATTGTGAGTGGATGTGATTGAAGCACTGCAATTGTCACTTACAGACGGAGCTGCCCATGAAACATTATTTCCACAATACTCATCATTTGCCGAGATTGTAATATCTATAGGACATCCTGTTATAACAGGATTTTCATTGTCGGTTACCGTTACGGTCTGTGTCGCAGTTGCGGTAAGCCCTGCATTGTCGGTTACCGTCCAGGTTACCGTGGTTGCGCCAAGCGGGAAGATCGCAGGTGCGTTGTTCGTTACCGTGGCAACGCCGCAGTTGTCGGCAGTGGTGGCTGTGCCAAGGGCTACGCCGCTGGCCGTGCAGATACC
>JAIFNN010000148.1 GCA_020047715.1 Bacteroidota bacterium
TTTTTTACCATACTCACATTTATCCTTGCCCTCTATAATCCTGTTACCGACTGTGGTTGCTTTGGCGATGCACTGATTCTGACCAATTGGCAAACCTTTTGGAAAAATCTGGTGCTTATGGTCTTTACCCTTACTGTTTTCTTTGAAAGGAATACCTTTGTTCCCGTCAGGGGAGCTTTTGCAGAATGGGGCATATTGTCGTTTTTCTTTGCAATGGTCCTCGGTTTGTCCTTTTACTGTTACAACCATCTGCCTATACTCGATTTCCGTCCTTACAAAGTTGGGACACATATTCCATCAGCCTCGGCAATCCCTCCGGGAGCTCCGTCAGATGTGTATGAGACCCGATTGTTTTATAGAAATACTGTTGATGGGATAACAAGTGAGTTCACTATTGAAAATTTCCCGGATGACTCTGTTTGGGAGTTTGTGGATTCAAAATCCGTGTTGATTTCAAAGGGATATGAGCCTCCGATCCACGATTTTTCGATCTCTGCCCCCAATAAGGAAGACTTAACCGAAACAATTAAAAACAGCACAGGTTTTGTTTTTCTGCTTGTGTCGTATAATCTCCCGAAAGCGGATCCAACATCCCTAAAAAAAGCCAACGATTTTTTCAAACTCTCGGCATCCTTTTCCGATGTGCAGTTCTTCGCAGTAACAGCCAGCCTTGAAGATGATATAGAGCAACTTAGGGACACCCTGGGCCTGATGTATGATTTTGGCAGTGCGGATGAGATTGCTTTAAAGACCATTATCCGCTCCAACCCTGGATTGGTTCTTATTAAAAACGGAACAATTCTGGGGAAATGGCACTTCAACGACTTCCCCGAAGTTTCCAGTTTAAACAGCAATTATGGTAAACTGATCAACAACTTCCCCATGGCAGCAGGTGTTGATTTGAGAAGCCTCAGAACACCTCCCGCCGGATCACGCAATGATTTGTTTCATACCAGTCTCGTTTACCGAAACATACTGAATGACAGTATCGCGAATTTTAGCATGGACAATTATCCGCAAAGTCCTGACTGGGAGTTTGTGAGTTCGCATTCGGAAAAAACGAAATCCGGTTTTAAATCACCTCTGGAGGATTTCAAAATGATTTCTCCTGATGGCATTGATATTTCTGAAAGTATTCTGCAGCAAAATTCGGATGTCTTTCTGATCGTTTCAAAAGATCCGCAGAGCCTTGATCCCGATATGCTTGATCGTCTCAACAAGCTGTCGATTGCCGGTGCTTCAATTCAGGAGGAACCTGCTGCCTTTTATGGAATTACAACCCTTTCTTCCAGCGAGATATATGAGTTCACCAACGCATTTATCACGCCCATCGCATTTTGCTCGAGCCCGTCCGGATTTGTAGAATCGGTTTCAGGGGATGGGGTTTCTCTAATCCATATTAAAAACGGAAAAGTCAAAGGCCGTTGGGATAATGCCTTGATTCCGGGTCCGGAAGAAATTCAATCCATAGTTTCGAGGGAGGAAAACATAAAGGACTTCGAGGGTTCAATGATATCTTACCTTATAACAAAATACAGGACAAGTATTGAAACAACCCGGGTTTATAGTTTATTGCTGTTTTTTCTATTTCTTGCTCTCTTTATCAGGGTTTTTCTGGAAGATCCGTTTAGAAAAGAGAATTGAACAAAGAAGTGGCCTTTAGATATTGCCTATGAATTTTTTCAAGAAACTTACAGGAAGAGTGCTTTATGGGATAGCCGTTTTATTGGGAGTTGTAACCTTGATTTTCTTTCTGTTCAATGTACTCCCCGGAGATCCTGCCCGAATGATGCTGGGCCAACGTGCCGACATGTCGAGTCTTGAAGGAATTCGTAAAGAGCTTGGACTTGACAAACCGCTTTATCTTCAGTACATCAGATACCTTAACGACCTTTCTCCTGTTTCCATTCATAATTCTGACAATAACGAGTCATATTTCTTTCTCGATCCCGAGAAATACGCGACTTCCAAAACAGTTGTCGCAACCTCCGGGGGTATTTGTATGGTTGTTAAGCTGCCATGGCTTGGAAGGTCGTTTCAGAGTCGAAAGCCGGTGAGTGAAATGATTTCGGAAGCTTTCCCGAATACCATGGTTTTAGCTTTGGCAGCCATCTTGATTGCTTTTTTTGCCGGGACCTTGCTTGGGACGTTTTCCGCCTTGAAAAAAGACAGTTGGTACGATCGTGGCACACTTTTGTTTTCTGCCCTGGGAATGAGTGTTCCATCCTTTTTCGCCGCGATACTTATTGCCTGGTTTTTCGCCTATAAGCTCGGACATATAACCCATCTGAATCTTACCGGGAACATTTATGAAATTGACGATTTCGGCCGAGGGATAAAATTGGAACTCAAAAACCTGATACTACCCGCAATAACTCTTGGCATCAGGCCTCTCTCGGTGGTGGTTCAGCTTTCCCGAAACTCAATGCTAGAGGTTTTAAACCAGGATTACATTCGAACCGCTTATGCTAAGGGTCTTAAAAAATCCAGGGTTATTGGTGTTCACGCATTAAGAAACTCATTAAACCCGGTGGTTACAGCTATCAGCGGATGGTTTGCCAGTATGTTGGCTGGAGTGGTTTTCGTGGAATATATTTTTGGATGGAGGGGCTTGGGATATATGTTGGTAAATGCCTTGAACTTTTATGATCTTCCTGTGGTTTTGGGATGCGTTTTAACTACATCGGTAGTATTTGTCATAGTGAATATTTCAATGGATATCATTTATGCGATGCTAGATCCGCGGATTCGAAAATAATCCAATTTAATATGAACGGTAAACAATGATTTTTCATTGTTGTTTAGTACTTTTGAGCTTCGTTTTTTTAATCCCTTTAACATTTAAAAGTATTGATATGAGACAAAAAATTGTAGCTGGAAACTGGAAGATGAACACCGTTTATAAAGATGGCCTCGAACTTGCCACCGCGGTTAATTCTCTGGCAACAAAAAAAACTAGTGATGCAGTGGTTATTATTGCACCTCCATTTACGCACCTTGCTGAAATCAAAAAGGTTCTTAGTGTTGTGAAATTATCAGCCCAGAACTGCGCATCTGAAGAATCAGGAGCCTATACAGGTGAAGTTTCGGTTAGCATGTTGAAATCGGTTGGTGCAGAGTATGTAATTATAGGTCATTCGGAAAGAAGAGCATATTATCATGAAGATAATGCCATTCTTGCAAAAAAGGTAAATCTTACTCTTTCAGCAGGTCTTAAACCCATTTTTTGTATAGGTGAAGTTCTGCCCGAGCGCAATGCAAACAAGCATTTTGATATAGTTAAATCGCAACTTGCTGAAGGCGTTTTCCATTTAAGCCCAGTGGAATTCGAAAATATTGTTGTTGCTTATGAGCCAGTCTGGGCTATTGGTACCGGTGTTACAGCAAGTCCCGAGCAAGCTCAGGAAATGCACAAATTCATACGCTCAGAAATAAGTAGCAAATACGGTGAAAAAATCGCCGCCAACACAAGCATACTTTACGGTGGCAGCTGCAAGGGTTCGAACGCAAAGGAACTCTTCGCAAACCCGGATGTTGACGGTGGACTTATCGGTGGGGCTGCCCTCAAGGCCGAGGAGTTTTTGCAAATTGTTAACGCATTCTGATTTTTCATACCTATGAATCAACTCGAACTTTCAATAGAAAAGGCTGGATTAAATGACGATGAAAAAGAAATTCTCATTGCCCAATTACTCAATGCCGGCTTTGAAGGTTTCGAGGAAGACGATTCTTTAATCAAGGCCTTTTGTCCGGAAAAGGCTGTGGAAACAGATATTCAGGGCATTCTCAAATCCTTCCCTCTAACCGGGAGTATTGAATACAAGTACTCAATCAGAGTAGTGTCAGAGAAAAACTGGAATGAACAATGGGAGAAGAATTTTTCTCCCATTGTTATTGATGACAAAATTCTGGTCAAAGCTTCTTTCCACAAGATACCCGATCTCGAAACAACAGTTATAATTGAACCCAAAATGTCGTTTGGAACAGGTCATCATGAAACAACACGTTTAATGCTTCGTGAAATGCTGCAGATTAATTTTTCGGATAAGGAAGTTCTTGATATGGGATGTGGAACAGGCGTGCTGGGAATCGTGGCAAAAATGAAGGGGGCTTCCTATGTTTTGGCTGTGGATATCGATCAGTGGGCATACCAGAATTCAGTTGAGAATTATCAGCGAAATCAAATCAGGCAACCCTTTGATGTTTTTCCGGGTGACAGAATCGCACTCGAGGGTCACACATTTCATATTATTCTTGCGAATATTAACAGGAATGTTCTCCTCGAAGACATGCATGTTTATTACAACACCCTAAAAGATCATGGGACTCTTATCCTAAGCGGGATACTCCAGAGTGATAAGGAAGTAGTCCTTGAAAAAGCAAAAGAGTCAGGATTTAGTTTCTTGAGTAGTTTATTTGAAAATAAATGGATTTCGCTTAATTTGAGGAAATAATTTTGCTATTACATCATCAGCCCTGATTATGAAGAAAACCCTTCTGATTTTCGTTGCTTCAATCGCTCTTGCATTTCCTTCATTTACGCAGCAGTTGAAAAGCTTTACATCCGACTCGGCAATTTACGTGCAGGAAGTTGATAAATTCACGGATAATTATATCAGTGCTGCGGAAGAACTAATATTGGAAGATTACCTCAATTATTGGAATTCACAGGACTGCTCTGCTTCTGATCGTGAGGAAATTGCGAGGTTTTCCAACCTCCTCCTGAAAAAAAACGGTCGGCCATCCCCACACTTTATTGCTTATTTCGAAGCTCTCGTTTTAATTTCGAGTGGGAACTTCGATAAACTTAATGTAACCGAATGGAAACAGTCTCTTCTTTTCTTCCTTGAAAACAAAACAACTTCGCTTAAGGTAATTGATCAGTATCTTGATCTTACCCTTAATCTTTTTAAATCCAATATCCTGTACAACAGTTCGGCAACCGTATGGAGGGTGCCTCAAGCCAACTTTACTTTTGAATTCAATGGAGGAATACCAAGCGTTTCTTTTAAAAATGTCGACCTGATTTGCTACTCAAAGCGCGATAGTATTATTATCAGCAATACTTCAGGATCCCTCAATCCTGAAGACCTTAGCTGGTCGGGATCAAAAGGACTCATTAGCTGGGAGCGTGCCGGATATGATTTGGATGAGGTTTACGCTGAACTTTCAAAATATACCATATTGCTCCAAAAAACTGAATACAAGGCTGATTCCGTTTTATTTCACTACAAGAAATATTTCGATTCCCCTCTGGAAGGAAGAATTGAAGAAAAAGTCATGCTTATTAACAAGGCTGAAAATGCCCTTTACCCAAAATTTTATTCTTATCAGAACAAATATATTCTCCCGGGTCTTTTTACCGGGATCGATTTTGTAGGTGGACTCTCCATGCAAGGTGCCAAGCTTACAGGGATGGGAAACGAGCATGAGCCTGCAACGCTGGATATATATGAAGAGGATACTTTACGAATGAAATTAAAGACAAATCAGGTACTAATCTCCGAAAATGGCATGCGTTCGGTGAGTGTTAGTATGTCGATGTATCTTGATACCGACTCTATTTACCATCCTGATTTGCAATTCGATTTCCTGGAAACTATGGATGAATTGCGATTTACCAAATCGAAGAGTTACACCTCTGAGGGCCCTTATAAAAACAGCTATCATAAAATCGATATGAACTTCGAAGAATGGCTTTGGAGGCGTAAGTCGGGGGAAATTCTCTTTAAACCCATTACCGGCGCTGCAATTGGCCAGGCAACTTTCGAGTCAAACAGTTTCTTTAATTATGAGTTTTTCGAAAAACTACAGGGAATGGATAACATACACCCGCTGGTGGCATTATGGCAATATGGCCGGTCGGTGGGACTTAAACGCTTTCCGGTTTCAAACTACGCACAGTACCTGGGGATCGATGAATACCAAGTGAGACAGCAGCTAATGAAATTATCCAGACTCGGATTTATCTTCTTCGACGACCTAGCTGATTTGGTTACCTTAAACGAGAAACTGAATTATTTTCTTGAGGCAAGTATAGGAAAAATCGATTACGACGTCATCTATTTCACCTCCCAAACAAATGCCCCACTGGAAAATGCAAAACTGACTCTCAAAAACAAAGACCTCCTTATAAATGGAATTCAGAGGATTTTCCTCAGCGATTCGCAAAATGTGGTGCTTTTACCCGACAAGAACCAGATTATCATGAAGCGCAACCGAAACTTCCAGTTCGATGGGTCGATCCGAGCAGGTTTATTTACCTATTTTGGAAATAATTTCTTTTTTGAGTATGATGGTTTCAAACTTAATCTCCAGAATATTGACTCCCTGAACTTACAGGTAAAGACAACTGAAACAGATAATTACGGACAGTCAATTATTAAGGGGATCAGTAATATGATCGAAAACGTAACAGGTGAGTTGCTCATTGACAATCCGGGTAATAAGTCGGGGCTGGTTGATCACCCGGAGTATCCCATTTTCTCAAGTCGTGAGGATGCTTTTGTGTTTTTCGATGAACCTGAAATCCAAAAAGGGGTTTATGGGAGAAAGGATATTTATTTTGTTGTTTATCCCTTTACCATCGACAGTCTTGACAACTTCTCAAAAGAAGGTATGCTGCTTGCCGGTAAATTTGAGTCCGGAGGAATTCTACCCCCTCTTGAACAGACATTATCCTTGAGGGACGACTATTCCTTGGGCTTTTATTACAAAACTCCATCTGCGGGTATACCCATGTATAACGGCAAAGCCAATTTTTATAACGATGTTGAATTCTCGGGACGAGGTCTGCATGGATATGGCCAGCTTGATTACATAACTTCAACAACCTATTCCGACGATTTCCTTTTTCATCCCGATTCCGTTATGGCGGTCAGTCGGGATTTCCTGATAAGGAAGCAAATAGCCTCCACGGAATACCCAAAAGTTAATTCCTCAAACAATAGAATTACCTGGTATACCAAGAAGGATCAGTTCTACGCATACAAAAAAGACAAGGATTTTACCATGTTTAGCGATACGGTGCGGCTAAGTGGTGATCTTCTCCTTGAACCTTCGGGACTCTCAGGAAATGGACGAATGAATCTTGTTGAGGCAACCATTGGCTCAAATCTTTTTAATTATAAATCGGAACGGATTTTATCCGATTCAGCCGACTTCCGTCTGGTAAGCCCGGGATTGGAAATTCCCTCAATGAATACCGATAATATTAACCTGAACATAGATTTTGTTGCCAGGAAAGGGAATATTCTTTCCAATGACGATTTCACTTTGGTCGAATTTCAGGAAAACCGCTACATCAGCAAACTCGACTTCTTCAATTGGGACATGATGAAAAAAGAAATCGAGCTGGGCCTTTCAAAAAAGATAAGCTCAGTGGTACATGAGGATAGTCTTTCGGGAGCCAGATATATTTCGGTTGTCCCTTCTCAGGACTCGCTTAGTTTCGTTTCAGCAAAGACCATCTTTGATTACCGAAATCTTTTGCTTAATGCCCAGGAGGTGCCGTACATTCAGGTTGCCGATGCCCGTATATTTCCACAGAACGGGAAACTTACCGTTGAAAAAAACGCGAAAATTCGAAGACTCACCAAAGCAGAGATTCTTGCTGATTTTACCCATCGTTACTATAACATCTATAACAGCAATGTTGAAATAGCGGCACGGAAAGATTATTCAGCATCAGGAGATTACGATTATATTGATGAGAACAAAAAGCCTTGGACGGTTCATTTTACTGAGATTAAAGTCGACACTTCAGTGCAAACAATAGGTAAAGCCACACTTTCTGTTATAGACGCGTTTATGCTTAGTCCATATTTTGAGTACCAGGGCGAAGTGAGGCTAGCTGCCCGCAGGCCGGACCTAACCTTTGATGGAGCCACCCGGCTTGTGCATCAGTGCAGACCCGGAAGAAGCTGGCTGAAATTTGAGGCCGAAATAAATCCCGACAGCGTGCTGATTCCTGTGCCGGTTGAGCCTATAGATATTAATCTTAAGAAGATTTATGCAGGCACAATGATCACCAGAGATTCAACTCACATTTATTCAACCTTTTTGTCTGGTAGAAAGGATTATTTTGACTCTTATCTTACCAAAGCAGATGGAATGCTGAGATATGATAAATATAAAAGGCATTTTGAGATTGGCGGCATGAGTAAGCTGTCGGATAAGTCCCTGCCGGGGAATTATCTCCGGATGGATACCGATTCGTGTTATGTTTTTGGAGAAGGACAGATTGATTATACTATGGACTACGGTCAGGTTAAAATCAGTTCCACCGGAAATGCAAGCCACAACATTGAGAGAAACAGCTACGAATCGAATGTGCTTATGGGTGTAGACTTCTTTTTCTCACCGGAGGCACTTGCCATATTGGGAAAGGAAATGGATAGCCTTACTAACCTGAAAGCTTTCGATCTCACAAGCACGTTCTATAAACAGGCACTGCGCGATTTCATAGGTCTGCAGAATGCTGAAATTATGGAAACTGAACTTGGTCTCTATGGGAATTATAAAATAGTTCCGGAAAGTTTCAAAAAGAACCTGATCTTTTCCAATGTAAAACTCAAATGGAACCAAAGCACCCGTTCGTTCAGGTATCATGGTCCTGTAGGAGTAATTAGGGTGGGAGATAAGGCTGTAAACAAGGAAGTGGAAGCTTATATTGAATTGTCAAACCGGGGCTCAGGTGATCTTTTGGATATTTATTTGGTGCTAGATCCAAACACCTATTATTACTTTGGTTATAACCCGGGTAGTATGCAGGTCACCTCGTCAAATAAGAATTTCAATTCCATTGTTTTGGGGTTGAAAGATACCGACAGACGAGTTAAGGCTAAATCGGGTCAAACCGGCTATATTTATGCACTTGCCCCCGACCGAAGGATAGAACTTTTTCTCAGGAGATATCAGGAGGCTGAAAATGCTTTGAATGAGGAATCTGAGGGCGGCTCACTTAATAACGAGCTTCCAGTTCAATAACCTCCAGTTCTTTAACCCTCCCCTCATCTATATTAAACCGAACCGCAGTGCGAACCAGGTGAAAGCCTGATTTGCCGGCGGCTCCGGGATTTATATGCAACAAGCCCTGTTTTTTGTCGGGCATAACTTTTAATATGTGGGAATGCCCGGAAATGAATAGCTCCGGGGGATTGGTTCTAATCAGATTTCTGATCCGGGTATCGTAATTTCCCGGATAACCGCCAATATGAGTGATCCACACATCCATCCCTTCAAAATGAAACCTTTGATGTTCAGGATAAACTATCCTTACTTCATGCCCGTCGATGTTTCCGAAAACAGCCCGCAAAGGTTTGAAATCAGCTATCTCATCAGCTGTATGAATATTCCCGATATCCCCGGCATGCCATATCTCTTTGCAATTCTCAAAAAAGACTTTCAGGCGGGGATCAAAAAATCCGTGAGTATCAGACAAAAGGCCTATTTGTGACATAGTTGTTGTGGAGTGAAAATTGGTGATAATTAAGCCCCGGCTTTGCCTAAGCTCTTAGAATCCTTAACTGTACTAATGACAAATGAATTTTAACCTGCACAGCCTCTTTTCTTTAACCTTGTAAAGCTTGGCATCTTGCAAGTAAGTGTTCCCGGCAACGAAAACTATCGGCTTTATTGCAGCATTCTTCATCGTCATTGAAGTTTACCCGGTTTTAAAATTACACTAATTTAAACTTTCGAACTTAAATAATTTCATAAAAGCTCAAATTCTTGCGTAAATTTGAATCCCTAGACAATTAAAACCCAATCTCTGCAAATGAATATTTTTTATTCTCAAAATATTAATGGAAACACAGGTATCCTGGATGAAACCGAAAGCCATCATTGTATAAAGGTGCTTAGGCAGAAACCTGGCGATGAGGTTTACCTGGTTGATGGAAAAGGAGGATTCTTTGAAGGAACCATAACTATTGCCGATCACAGGGCCTGCACAATCCGAATAGAAAAATCGCATTTTGAATTTGGAAAAAGACAATTCAGCCTTCACATTGCCCTTGCTCCCACAAAAAACATTGAACGTTATGAATGGTTTCTCGAAAAAGCTACGGAAATAGGGATTGATGAGATAACACCACTCATTTGCCATCACTCTGAACGAAAAATCATTCGTCACGATCGATTGGAAAAGGTCATCACCTCGGCAATGAAGCAATCATTAAAGGCATATCACCCTGTATTCCATCCTTTGACTCAATTTGACAGTTTTATCAAAATGCAAATCCCCGGAAAAAAACTTATTGCTCATTGCATGGAAGGAAACCGGCAGGATCTGATTAAAATGGCGCCGGCGACTTCCTGCTTTACGATTTTAATCGGTCCTGAAGGTGATTTTTCTGAAATGGAAGTGATGACTGCGATAGGAAATGGATTTTCTCCCATTAGTCTTGGCTCCTCCAGGCTAAGAACCGAAACGGCTGGTGTGGTGGCCTGTCAGATTGTGTCTGATCTTCAGTCGTTGAAGTAAAAAACCCCGAAGAAGAACCAAATCTTCATCGGGGCTTAATTTTTCCTTCATGAAAGCATCCTGTTTTTCAGGCATTCATGAGTATTTTTTCCAGTACTTCGTTAGTTGGGGAAAATTCTATGTTTCTAAAGGCTTTCTCGAGTTCAAGGCTGGATTTCCCAAATGGATCAAGCATTTCGTCGATGTCAATACAATCATTTACTCCCTCGGTACTGTCAAAAATAAAAATCAGAGTAGAATTTCCATTCATAGGCAATAAACTTTTTAAGCGTTAGGTAAAACTTAAACGCTTGAGAAAAAAAATTATTGCAACTATTCCAAAATATTTGTCAGGGGAGCATCAGACTGATGTCGTGCTTCTCAATTAACTTGCGCAGGTTGATCAGTGCATACCTCATTCGTCCGAGGGCCGTGTTTATGCTAACTCCAGTTTGATCGGCAATCTCCTTAAAACTTAAATCGCCATAGTGCCTCAGAAGAATAACCTCTTTCTGGTCATCGGGCAATCGTTCAATAAGGGTTCTAATGTCCTGGCAAATCTGCTCGTGAATAATGTTGTCCTCAATATTCTTCTCAGCCAGCTTCCTGTTGTTGAACAAATCAACAACCGTGTCATCGTTGGAAAGCATTTTCATTTGCTTTTCTTTTCTGAAATGATCGATAACCAGGTTATGGGCAATGCGGATAACCCATGACAGGAACCTGCCATTGTCTTTGTATTTTCCTGCTTTTAATGAATGAATAACCTTAATAAAGGTATCCTGAAAGATATCTTCCGCCAACTGGTTATTCTTAACCATGAGCATAATATAGGTAAAAACCCGGGTTTTATGGCGCTTAATAAGAATTTCTATTCCAGACTGACTACCGTCAACGAACTCCTGAACAAGTTCGAAATCTGTTTTTCTGCTTGTTTTCAAAACTACCTCCTTGTTTGGTTGATTAGGTAGAAAAATAACTATAGGCAGTCCTCCTTTTTTAATTGCTTGTGAATATTCTTACTAGTTAAACACTTGAGAGAAAGCGAAAGTAACAATAAAATTGTTTTGTCCAAAAAATATTAACTTTGAATTTCGTTAAATATTGTTAAAAGCTTAATTAGGCCCGCAATTATTATGCCAGAAGAGAAGAAAGAAAGAAGCAGCGAAATTTATATTAAGGGAGCCAGGGTGCATAACCTAAAGAATATCGATATTGCCATTCCAAGGGATAAGTTCGTTGTTATTACCGGCCTGTCAGGCTCCGGCAAGTCCTCCCTGGCATTCGATACCCTTTACGCCGAGGGCCAACGCCGATATGTGGAAAGCCTTTCAGCATATGCGCGCCAGTTTTTGGGACGGATTGACAAGCCCGATGTTGATTTTATTCATGGGATTCCTCCCGCCGTAGCAATAGAGCAGAGGGTGAACACACGAAATCCCCGCTCTACTGTTGGTACTTCAACTGAAATTTACGATTACCTGAAACTCCTTTTCGCAAGAATAGGGAGAACCTATTCCCCAGTTTCCGGCAAAGAGGTGAAAAAGCACTCGGTTTCGGATGTTGTTGATTATATCCTTTCGTTCGAAGACAGTACCCGTTTGCTGATTTTGGCGCCTTTCCATTGCTGCGATGGAACAACCCTTGCTTATCAGTTGGAGCTATATCTACGACAGGGAGTTACCCGTATTGAAATGGATGGAGAGATTGTTCAAATTGAAGATGTGCTGCAAAACAAGGACAAGGTTGCATCCACTTCAGGGAACAATCTGATTATCGACAGGATTGTGGTCAGCAGAGACGAAGATTCCGTAAGCAGGTTCGGCGATTCTGTCAAAACAGCTCTCAGTATTGGTAAGGGTATTTGCCGGATCCGTAAACCCGAGGAGAAAAAGTACCATGAATTTACCGATTCCTTTGAGGCCGATGGCGTGGTGTTCGAAGAGCCCGACGAACACATGTTCAGCTTTAACAACCCGATTGGTGCTTGTCCGCTGTGCGAAGGCTACGGACAGGTAATTGGAATCGATGAAGACTTGGTAATACCCAATAAAAGTCTTTCGGTTTATGAAGAGGCCATCGTTTGCTGGAAAGGTGAGAAGATGAGCAAATGGCTCGAAAAACTGATCTATTCGGCAGATAATTTCGATTTTCCCATTCATACTCCTTATTACAAGCTAACTCACGAGCAACAGGAATTGCTGTGGAAAGGAAACAAACATTTTAAAGGCATTCGTGATTTCTTTGAGCATCTCGAGGAGAAAAAATATAAGATCCAATACCGGGTCATGCTTTCCCGGTACCGCGGAAAGACCATTTGTCACGTGTGCAAAGGTGGGCGACTCCGCAAAGAAGCTTCCTATGTGAAGATAAACGGAAAACCAATTCACGAACTGGTGCTTATGCCCATAAATAAGCTCTCGGAGTTCTTCGATAACATAAAATTATCGACTCATGAGGAGAAAGTCGCTGGGCGTTTGCTTACTGAGATACGCAGCAGGCTTGGCTTTTTGCTGCACGTAGGGTTGAATTACCTCACGCTTAACAGGCTTTCGGCAACTCTTTCCGGGGGAGAATCCCAAAGAATAAATCTGGCAACATCCTTGGGCAGTGCTTTAGTCGGATCTCTGTATATTCTCGATGAACCCAGCATTGGTCTGCATTCCCGCGACACCATGCTATTAATCGAAGTGCTAAAGGAGCTCCGGGATATGGGGAATACCCTTGTGGTTGTTGAACACGATGAGGATATTATTCGTGCTGCAGACATGATTATCGACATCGGGCCGAGGGCGGGAAGAAACGGCGGAGAAGTAGTTTTCGCCGGCAATCATGCTGAGCTTCTTAGATCGGAATCAAGTCTTACCTCCGACTATATCACCGGAAAACGACAAATTGAAATTCCCATTTCAAGAAGAAAATGGAATAATTATCTGCTCATAAAAGGTGCCAGGGAAAACAACCTAAAAAATGTGGATGTTAAAATCCCTTTGAATATTATGACAGCTATTACCGGCGTAAGCGGATCCGGGAAATCGTCCCTTGTGAAAGGTATACTATATCCCGCTTTGAGCAAACGCTTGAATGGAGTGGGGGAGAAGACCGGTAAGTTTGATTTTCTTGAGGGAGACATTGATCTTGTCAAGAACGTGGAATTCGTTGACCAGAATCCCATTGGCAAATCTTCAAGATCAAACCCTGTTACTTATCTCAAAGCCTATGACGAGATTAGAAAACTTTTTGCCGATCAGCCTGCGTCAGCTATAAACGGTTTTAAAGCTAGCCATTATTCTTTCAATATCGATGGGGGTAGATGCGAGGAATGTCAGGGAGATGGGTTTATAAAGGTCGAGATGCAATTTATGGCCGATGTGAATCTTCTATGCGAAAGTTGCAAAGGGAAGAGGTTCAAAGATGAAATACTGGAGGTGAAATACCGAGGGAAAAACATCTATGACGTTCTCGAAATGACGGTTGATGAATCGATTGAGTTTTTTGGGCAAAAAGAAACATCAACCGAAAAGAGAATTGTGTCAAAGCTGAAGCCCTTGCAGGATGTGGGATTAGGATATATAAAGCTCGGGCAATCGTCGAGCACACTCAGCGGAGGTGAAAGCCAACGCGTAAAACTGGCTTTTTTTCTAAGCAAAGAGGGCAGCTCGGAAAACATGTTTTTCATCTTCGACGAGCCCACAACAGGGTTGCATTTCCATGATATCCGAAAACTGCTCGATGCCTTCAATGCCCTTATCAAAAGGGGACACAGCATCCTTGTTGTTGAACATAACCTTGATGTAATCAAATCGGCCGACTGGGTTATTGATATTGGCCCCGAGGGTGGGGAAAACGGGGGGCGTGTTGTTTTCGAAGGCACACCAGAGCAGTTGGCTGGCTTTTCGGATTCCTACACCGCCAATTATCTGAAAGAGAAACTTAAAAAATAGAGCTTTAAGTTCAGCTTTTCCCGAAAACGCGCTGAAGAATATTTCCGACAGCTGTTTTAGCCCATTTCAGAGGATCTCTGCGAATTTCCTTCTCCTGAAGTGCCACCTTATGAAACAAACCGTCGAGTGCTTTTTCGGTGACATAGGTTCCAAGGTCGGTTGTTTTAACGGGCTCAATCATTCCCAACGAATTCTTGGCAACTGTATTATAGCTGGAGGTTAGGGTGTTCCATATCTGGTTTGGGGAATAATTCCCAACGAGTTTTTTATCGAGGGAGGTATTCACTTTCGGGCTGAAGGCTGCAGAAAGTTGTGCATAGGTTGTTGAACGGAGATATCCTGTCGCAGCGGTAGAGTCAAAACCAACAGGCTGATTTGCTGCAGCCGGATTTGTTCCCTTTAATATGGCCCAGCCGTCGCTGAATGACATGCCTGTAATGGCCGATTTGAAGATTGGTGCGGCTTCCTTAGAAGCATCCTCTGCAGCACGATTGAGCGCTAATACGGCGTCTTCCAGCTTCTTATCCAAACCTGTTGCCTTGAAGATCGCCTTGTCTTTGTTTTCATAAATTTTCTGTGCTTCGGGAGGAAGCAGAATTTTAATCGCTTCATCCTTATAAAAACCATTAATACGGGAGGTCATCGAAACAGAAGTGTCGGTACCAACCAGTAATGCCGTTTTAAGACCTTCTATTACCTCGTTTCCCGAAAGCGGGTTGGATGCTGCCGGAGTTTGAGTAACTTGGGTAGCAATGCTCATGAGCTCGGCGCAACTCTGAAACAATGGGGATAACAAAGCAAGTACCAGAAGTAGACGAATGGTTTTCATTGGATAAATTTTTAAAAAAAAAGCCTATGAGTTTTCATAGGCTGTAATTCTATTTATACCGGACTTATTTTTCTTTGAAGCCAAACATTATTGCAACGCAACCTTCTTTGGGTTCATTGGACATGCCATTGGTAACAGGTACCTTAACAACAATTTTTAATTGCTGACTCGATTCCAGTTTAAAGTCCCACTTCCACTCATATCCGTGAAACTTGTTGTTATATAACACTTTACCGCTGCCGTCAATAATGCTGAACTCAACTTCACCAAGATTATTAGCACCGCAAATTCCAATCCGGTACTGTGTATCGGAATAAAATGTTTTGTACAACTCGGCTTCTTCTCCTTCAAGCAGGATAGCTGCGTGGTAATTCCCATCGTGTTGAAAAGGGGAAAGACCAACTTTACAGGTATTTTTAGCAAACTGTTTACACTGAGCATCAGCTTTAAAGGGAGTCAGAGCAAATACAACAAATAGGATGCTAACAAATAAACTTCTTTTCATAACGAAGATATTTATTTATGAAATATATCGGGTTCTTAATTCTTTCACTTTCCGGGCAAGTTCGTCAAATACTTCCTGGGTCATTTTGATGGTCGACTCGGACTTCAAAGTGGTCACATTCGTATTTGGATCTTCAACCGGAGTAATTTCTGATTGCTCAATTGTGATCTTATCATATATAGCACTTAGTTCAGCAACATCTTTCAAGAGGATCTGCACTTCAGCGTTATCTTTATTGTTTTCGAGCAAGCTTACGACAATATTCAGGGATAGCTTCTGATCAACAATTCTTTCCACTAGCTTGTTAGTCTTCAGGTCAGCTCCCTTTTCCACCAGGCTGGTTGCAATGTGCAAGCCCTCAACCCAACCGCCAACTAATATAATTGCGGAGGTGTTTTGAAGTCCTTTATCTTCAAGAAACGAATTTGAATTCAGGAGCGTTTCAGAGATAATATCAATGATAACATCTCTGTTGTTGATGTTTTCTTCAAGCCTGCGGATTGTTGCCTCATCAATGGCATCGAGTATTTCAAGCCCGTCAGCCATTTTTTTGGCAGCGTTGATATAGCTTAATGTTGCCTGGGTTTGGTCAAAAAGGCTTGCATAGCTGAGGTCGGTTGTGTAAATACCGAGGTTCAGAGCCATCTTGAGATTTGTATTGTATTTGGATGTGTTTTCTACCTTGTTTAGCAAATCACTATCGTAGTTTGCCCCTGCACTCTTTATTAACATTGCTGTTTCAAGGGGAGAGGGTAGGGAATAGAAAATTCTTTTAGCCGTGTTTATCTTCTCTGCAAGATCATCATCCATTTCGGAGTTGAAATCATCGGATAGTCCGGAATTGTCGGCGTTTTTGTTTTCCTTACTCTTGTCTGATGCACAACTTCCAGAAATAAACACCAGAATGGCGAAGAGAAGTATGAATCGCTTTCCAGATTCCAGTAGCTTTATATTCATATAGGTCAGTTTTTATTTATCTGATATTTGACGCTCATATCGAAAGTAAAAATACTATTTTTTTTTAAAAAACAAAACTCATGAATGAACCGTAAATATTGGTTTTTTACAAAAGTATAAAATCCAACCCACTTAATACCCATGATTAGAAGCATTTCTTTCTTCATTCGTCCTTATTGACAATGATTTCGTCATAAAACAAGAAAAGCCGCTGGATTTCTTGTCCATTGCGGCTATCTTACTAAATAACAGGATAATATATTAATCGTATTTTTTTTCGCGAAGAAGATTTCCGTTTTCATCCCATTCTTTCCATAATCCGGTTTTTTCCCCTGATTTGTATTCCATCTGGTAACGAAGTTTCCCGGAGTTGTCCCAAATAAACCATGTCCCATCTTTTTTGTTGTTCAGGTAATGAGCTTCTGCTACCTTTATCCCACTGTCGCTGTAAGTCAACCATGTCCCGTTAAACTTGCCTTCCGAATAGGAGCGGGTTTCAAGCAGATTTCCTCTCTCACTATATATATAGGTGTTGCCATCTGCAACTCCGTTCTTCAACTCCATTGACATCCTAAGGGTTCCATCCGAAAAGGTTTCGGTATAGCTTCCAGAATACAATGAATTGTTATCGGCATAATATTTCCCGTCTTCTCCACTTGTTATTTGTGCCTGCGACACTACAAATGCGAATAATGCGGCCAGAATTGCTGTTATTTTTTTCATTGTGGCTGGTTTTTGATTGTGTAACTTTCTTTTCTCTGGTATTAAGCTTTTTTATTATTGTTAACATTAAATTAACATTAGCTTAAAACAAAAGTAACATTTACCATTCACATGACAAAATTTTCAATCTTAAGTTAATCTTAAATTTGCATTCTACAAATATCAGAAAACTAATTGATTACGTATATAAGCGAACTTTTCTTGGTCATAATCCTCCCGATTGCACTTGCGAAACGGTTGCCAGATGATCTTATTTCATTAAGCAAGGCTTCGGCATCGGTTGGATCGACTGAAATAAGCAGTCCGCCGGAAGTTTGTGCATCGGCTAGTAATACTTGCATTGCCTTACTAATCTCCCCCGAAAAACTAACCGAGTTTGCTGTGAAATTGATGTTATTGGACGTGCCCCCCGGGATTATCCCTTGCGAAGCCAGATCGAGCGCTCCGGTTAATTGGGGAATACGAGAAGCGTTCAGCTCTGCCGAAACATTAGCAGCCTCGAGCATTTCCTTCATGTGTCCCAAGAGTCCGAAGCCCGTTATGTCGGTACAGGCGTTAACCCGGTACTTCACCATAATTTCAGCATCTTGTTTGTTGAGTTTTCTCATGGTCTGATACAGTTCTCTTTCTTGCTGCCCGCTGATCATATTCCTTTTAAGGGCAGTACTGAGGATACCGGTTCCCAGAGATTTTGTAAGTATAAGTATGTCTTCTGGCTTGCAGGTCGAATTTCGAAGTATTTTCGAGGGATGAACCAAACCGCTGATAACCATGCCGAATTTAGGTTCATTGTCTTCTATGGTATGCCCTCCGAGAATATGAATGCCTGCTTCGTCGGCGACCGACTGGGCACCGTTGAGAATATCCCGAAGCGTCTCGATTGGTAGCCTGTTTACCGGGAATGCAACGATATTAAGAGCGAAAAGCGGTTTCGCCCCCATTGCATAAATATCGCTTAAAGCGTTGGCGGCGGCTATTGCCCCAAATTCGAAGGGATCGTCGATAACAGGTGTGAAGAAATCGACCGTTTGAACCAAAGCGGTCTCATTATTTATTTTGTAAACGGCAGCATCATCCGATGTTTCAGATCCAACGAGAATATTCGGGTGGACTGGGGATGGAATACCACGCAGTATTTCTTCGAGAATTCTTGGACTTATTTTGCAGGCACATCCCAGCCCATGAGTAAAATGAGTTAATTTGATCTGCTCGGTTTTAATCTGGAGCAGTGATCCATCACCGGCATTGCTCATCAGTTTTTTCGCCCGCAAGGCAATATAGGATGCAGCGTCGGTTATCTCTTTGCGTGAAGTGTTCTTTCCTGTGGAGAAGCGGATGGTACCCATTGCGATTTCGACGGGGATGTCAAGAGCCTGGAGAACATAGGATACTTCTACATCATCGGCATGGCAAGCTGCCCCGGCTGATGCGGCAACTTCAACCAGTTCTGACAGCAAGGCACCAGCATCCATTCCCGGAAAACTTATATTCAATGTGTTGGGCAAAACCTGTTCATGATGTCCGTTGCGGACAATAGACGGAATCTCGGATTTCAAAATTTGGTAGAGCAAATCGCGTGTCTGCTGCATGTTACTGAAATTGCGGTCAAAATCGCGGAGGGCAACTTCCGCCGCTTTACCCAGGCCGGCAATTTCTAGAACATTTTCAGTTCCCGGACGGAGGTTGTGCTCGTGGTTGGCCCCGTGCATGATTTTGTTCAGGTTTACTCCCTCGCGAACAAAAAGTGCGCCGATGCCCTTAGGACCATAAAACTTGTGTGCTGCAACCGATAGCAGATCCACCCCCAATTCCCGAACATCCGTTTTGATTTTGCCAATTGACTGCGCTGCATCGGAATGAAAAATAATCTGATGTTTTCTGGCTAGCGAAGAGAGGTCAGCAATGTTTTGTATAGTGCCAGTCTCATTGTTGGCGTGCATCACGGAAATCAGAATAGTTTCCGCTCTAATGGCATTTTTCAGGGTTTCGGATTCGAGTATCCCGTCCTTGTTAACCGGCAGATAGCTAACTTCAAAACCTTCGTTTTCAAGCGACCGGCATACTTCAAGAACAGCAGGATGCTCTATGTTGGTGGTAATAATATGATTTCCTTTGTCACGGTTGGCCCGGGCAGCTCCCTTAATGGCGAAATTGTTGGATTCGGTACCCCCGCTTGTGAATATAATCTCAGAGGGAGAGCAGTTGAGCAATCCCGCAAGGCTTTTCCGCGCATTTTCAATGGCAATCTTGCTTTCAACTCCAAAAACATGGGTGCTTGACGGGTTTCCAAAATGACCTCGAAGAAAAGGGATCATGAAATCAGCCACTTCCTTATCAATTGGGGTGGTGGAATTATAATCCAGGTATACAGCTTGCATGAAATAATGGTTAAAACGTTGCTTGGTGAATTTAAAACCCTAAAGGTTTATCGGAGAGTAAAGGTTCGTAGCGGGGATCCAACTCGTTGGTCCAACCAATCAGATATTTTGTGAAGTCGGAAATTTCTTGTGCCCAAATATTTTTTGCATAGGGATCCTGCATGATCTCGTTTGGAAAAAACTCATGCGCCATCTTAATTTTCTTTTCCGATTTTCGCAAGGGTGTGGCATACAAATCTGCAGCACCATAGAGATTAAGGAAGCTATGAGCGATTTCGGCCGGATATTTGTAACTTACAATAGCAAATTCAACCTTTTCGGTTGTGAAGGTATTGACGGCAAAAGAGATATCGTTGCGGAAATAATTATTCACCATAAAAATCAGGGCAACGCTTTCCACTTTATACTCATCACGCAGCAAGGCAATCAGGCGCTCGGTATCCTTTGGGTTCTGCTGCAGGGGGATACCATCTTTCCCAACTATTATGAACGAACTTCCAACGATTTTGGAGAGGTTGTCGGCCCATTTGTTGATTTTCACAATGCCAGCCTTCAAATTTGGCTGGGTAATTGACTCGTCAACGGTACCGGATGGCAGATCTTTGCTCACCGTTGCAAACTCTTTACCAATATAATAGTCGGTTTTAATATTTAAAGTAATATTATTTATTTCAGCTTGTTTTTCGATCCAGGTAACAGCTACGTCCATTGAATCGATTGTTGATCGTATATCAAACTCTGACCAGGGGCTGGTTGTTTTGGTGTCAACAAAAACAAAATAGAGCAGAACATCGTTTTTAAGGTCTTTGCAAACATTGTTGAGTCTTGCTGCTCGGTAATCGATTTTCTCGAAACTGGCCCCCGACAGGGTTAGAATGAGGATACCTAAAAGAGTGAGTTTGAGAGGATTTTTCATTTTGAAAAGGCTTTAGTCACAAAAATAGTACTTTTCGTTAATATTTTTAGCTTTACTCTATTATATAAGTGTACTCTTCTGGTTTTCCAAGCGTAAGGCATAGTGGCAGAATTCCCGCAAACCGCATTCCGAACACTTTGGCTTCCGCGCTATACAAGTGTATCGACCATGAAGTATAAGCCAATGATGGGCCACATTCAGAAGTTCTTCGGGAATATGCTTCACCAGTTGCCTTTCAGTCTCAAGGGGGGTTTTTGCATTTACCGAAAGGCCTATTCTGGCTGCCACCCTGAAGACGTGCGTATCCACTGCTAGGGCAGGCTTGTTGAATGCTACAGAAAGAATGACGTTTGCAGTCTTTCTGCCAACACCGGGCAGTTTTTGAAGTTGTTCGGGCTCGTTAGGTACTACTCCCCCGAAATCATTCACCAGGCTTTTTGCCATACCCCAAAGGTTTTTCGCCTTATTGTTTGGATAGGAACAAGTTTTTATATAGGAGAAAATTTCCTCAACCGACGAGGATGCAAGGGTCTGGGAATTAGGGAAACGCTTGAAAAACGGGGGGCTTATGATGTTAACCCTTTTATCGGTACATTGGGCAGACAGAATAACGGCAACTAACAGCTGAAAGGTATCCGAATAATGCAGCTCTGTCTCTGCAACCGGCATGTTTTCCTGAAACCAGGCAATTGTTTTGTTGAATAATTCAATTTTTCGCATAAATACAAATGGTTTACAGAAAATGGCTTTTAAATGTTTCCGACATTAAATGAGAACCGCTTAAAAACTTATAACTTCTGCCGCTGCAAGATAAACATTTTGCTACAGAGTATGCCCGGCTTCATCTTGTTACTTTTTTCATGCAATTCCTTGCATATATTAAGCAAAATGATTTACTTTGCACAAATATTTAAAAAAATGACCCGCTTTACTTTTACATATTTCTATTTTTATAGCAAGCTGAAATAAGTCGGGATAAACTTTTATATCAATTGATCCCGGTGTTTATCGGGATTTTTTATTTTAAACATGAACACACTCAAAAATATACCTGCTGGTTTCTTCTTTTATTACTTTTATTTTAGTCTGAAGTAACAGGCCGGGATATCGTATGGGTTTCAGAGCAGAGAAAATCATATAAAAAGGTCCCGGTCGACACGGGGCCTTTTTTAATTTGTTTAAGTTCCTCAAAATGGGGGGCTATGGTGAGAAAACTTTTTTATTAATTTCAATTATGGAAGAAAATTCGGATATCAAACCTATAACCATTGCCATTCAGGGCGGGTACGGAGCGTTTCATGAAATCGCGGCTAAGGCATATTTCGAACCTTTGGAGATTGACATAAAGCCTAACAATACTTTTAAAGATCTCATAACATCGCTAACCCAGCGGGAAGTCGATTATGGCATCATGGCTATTGAGAACTCTCTGGCCGGGAGTATTATTCCCAATTATGCCTTGATAAAGGATTCCAAAATGCATATCGTGGGAGAGATTTACCTGAGGATTCGCCAAAATTTGGTGGCACTGAAGGGGCAAAAGATTGAAGACCTTAAGGAAGTGTATTCCCATCCCATGGCAATTCTTCAGTGCCAGCTGTTCTTCGACAGTTACCCAAACATCACCTTAATCGAGAGTATCGACACAGCGCTCAGTGCAAAAATGCTTCATGAAGGTAAGCTTATCGGTAAAGGCGCTATCGCAAGTGATCTTGCTGCAGAGAAATACGGGCTCGAAATTCTTGCTCCCGGTATAGAAACCAATAAAATGAACTATACCCGCTTTCTCATCCTTAAAGAAACGAATGGTGACCAAACAGACAACTCCATCGTAAATAAGTCATCCTTGCACTTCGCCCTGGCTCACAAATCAGGCTCGCTTTCGAAAATACTCTCAATCCTTTCGTATTACGACATCAACCTTTCAAAAATCCAGTCCCTTCCGATAATGGGAAAAGACTGGGAATACCAGTTTTATGTTGATGTGATTTTTGACGATTACGACTGGTACAGGAAATCCCTCGATGCAATTCGCCCGTTCACAAGTGAATTGGGAATTTTAGGGGAATATATCAAAGGAAAATCAATAATGGAATAATAACTACAATTATGGGAATCAAACTCGATCTTGAACCTCTCGCACTTTGTGGCGAGTGCATGAAAAGGCCCATCATCATTGCGGGTCCGTGCAGCGCCGAAACCGAAGAACAAGTTCTGGCCACAGCCAGGGAACTGCATTCACGTGGAATCAATATTTACCGGGCCGGTATTTGGAAGCCCCGCACACGCCCAAATGCCTTTGAGGGTATTGGATCCATTGGTTTGGAATGGTTGCGCATGGTGAAAAAAGAAACAGGCATGCTCATCACCACCGAGGTTGCCACGGTGAAGCATGTTGAAGAATGCCTGAAGTCAGGCGTCGACATACTATGGATCGGAGCGCGCACTACTGCAAATCCTTTCGCGGTGCAGGATATCGCAGATGCGCTCAAGGGTGTGGATATCACCGTAATGGTTAAAAACCCGGTCAACCCCGATATTGAACTTTGGATCGGGGCACTCGAGCGACTTAACAATTCGGGTTTGAAGAAGCTTGTTGCAATACACCGCGGTTTCTCAGTGTATGATAAATCCCTTTTCAGGAACGACCCGCAATGGCAGGTACCTATCGAACTGCGCCGCAGGATTCCTGAACTGAAAATCATCAACGACCCCAGCCATATCTGTGGAAACCGTCATATGCTTTATGATATTTCACAAAAAGCCATGGACTTGAACTTCGATGGCTTAATTATCGAGACACACATAACTCCCGATCAGGCCTGGAGCGACGCAAAACAACAAATCACTCCGACAGAGTTGCAAACGCTTCTTAAACGACTCGTTTTCAGAGACGAGGGCGACTTAAACGCTATGCTCAGCCTCGCTGAACTCAGGGAACAGATCGATAAACTTGATGACAAACTCATACAGATCTTTGAAAAAAGAATGAAAGTTGTTGAAGAAATCGGAAAGCACAAGAAAGACAACAACATCACAATCCTCCAGTCGCAGCGTTGGGACGATATTGTGCGAAACCGCATAAACCTCGGCAGCAGAAAAGGTCTCAGTGAAGAGTTTATCCTGAAGGTTTTCCAAGCTATACATCAGGAATCCATCAATAAGCAAACGGTAGTAATGAACCGTAACCAGGAAGAAACAAAATGAAAAAGCTCGATTTGGTTACCTCCGGCGGTAAAAGCGAGGTTTTTATCGGGGGAGATATAGGCACTGCGATTTCCCGTTTTGACAAAAGCAAAACCGTGGTGATGGCCGATGAAAACCTGCTGCGTTTCCACTCCGCGAAATTTGCCGGGTTTTCTGTAATTTCAATTGGCTCAGGAGAAAAGGCCAAATCGATGGATCAGGCTGTTGTGCTGTACCACAAGCTGCTTGAAATGGAAGTCGACCGCGGTTGGTCGCTTATTGGCGCTGGGGGCGGTATAGCAACCGACTTGTCGGGATTTGTTGCCTCCACATTCCTCAGGGGTATTCCGTTCGGATTCGTCTCCACAACCCTTCTGGGACAAGTCGATGCCGCTGTTGGTGGCAAAAACGGAGTGAACCTCGATGGTTACAAAAATATGATTGGAATTATACGGCAACCGGATTTTGTGTTCTGCGATGTCGATAGTCTTTCCACCTTGCCCGAAAGGGAGTTTCTCGGGGGATTTGCCGAAATTATAAAATACGGGGCTATCCGCGACAGGGAATTCTTTACCTACCTCGAACAGAACATTGAAAAGGGAATAGCCAAAGATTTGCTCGTGCTTGAAAGGATGATATATGAGTCAGTTCGGAACAAAATTGAAGTGGTTCATGGGGATGAAAATGAAATTGGTGAGCGAAAAACACTTAACTTTGGTCATACTTTTGCTCATGCCTTCGAGAAGCTCTATGCAGTTCCTCATGGTGAAGCGGTTGCCCTTGGAATGATACTTGCATCGCGGCTTTCGGTTAACCTGGGCTTACTGGAGGCTTCCAAAGCTGCTGAACTTGAAAACCTGATAAAGAGAAGTTCCTTGCCGGTTCGTCTTGAGTTTGATCCTGATTCCATGGCAGAAGCAATGAAAAAAGACAAAAAAAGAGCAGGAGGCGAGATAAGTTTCATTCTTTTGGAGGACATTGGGAAGGCCCTTATAAGAAAAGTACCTGTTAACGATCTTAAATCGATGCTTTATGATTTGCGTTAGTATTGGCAGCGGAAATCCGGCAGAAGCGAAAAAAGTTTTGCGGAAATCCGGATTCATTGAACTCAGGGCTGACCTTCTTGATTGGAAGCCTGAGGAATACAGGGATGTGATTCTGTCGGGAGGAAAGACTGTTTTTACATGCAGACCCGGGAAATTTATGGACGATGAAAGGCTTGCGCTTTTTGAGATGGCATCTGCATCGGGCGCCAAGTATATTGATGTTGAAGTTGACTCAGAAGCATCCTTTCTCGATTCTGTAAGGAAGATTATCGGGCAATCCGCAACTGAACTCATTATATCGTATCATAATTATGAACTCACACCTAATGCAGAAACCCTGGAATCCCTTTTGAACGATTGTTTTCTGGCGGGTGCCGATGTAGCAAAATTGGCCTGCAGGGTTTATTCGCCAGCCGATTCGTCCAGGCTTCTCTCTCTTTATACTATTTCGGGACGCAAGGTCGTTTTGGGAATGGGAAAGATGGGTAAGATTACACGGGTTGCGGCAACTCTTTTGGGTGCTGAGTTTACATTTGCGTCGGCGGGAGAGGGCGAGGCCACCGCTGAGGGGCAGTTGAGTTACGAGCAGATGAAAGAAATCATCAAAAAAATCCAATAGGAATGAATAGTTTCGGAACCCATTTCAGGGTCAGTATTTTTGGCGAATCGCACGGGAACTCAACCGGGGTAACAATTGACGGTTGTCCGGCCGGGGTGCCCATGCTTGAATCCGATTTCACGCCCGACCTAAATCGGAGGCGAAGCGGATCGAAAGGCACCACCCCGCGCAAAGAAGCTGACTTACCAAGGTTTATGAGCGGGATATTCAACAATCGCACGACGGGTGCACCCATCACAATTCTTTTTGAGAACACGAACACCCGCTTTAAAGATTATGAAAAACTTAGGGAGATACCCCGTCCCGGGCACGCCGATTTTGTTGCATTCAAGAAGTTTGGCGGTTATGAGGATTTCAGAGGAGGAGGTCACTTCAGTGGTAGGCTTACCCTAGGGATGGTTGCGGCAGGCGTAATTGCCAAAAAGATCGTCTCCCCCGTTAAAATAAATGCCCTGCTCACCGAAGCAGGAGGAATGAAAGACATTGAGAAGGCTGTGGATTTAGCCATTGAGCAACAGAATTCAATCGGGGGAATTGTTGAATGCACGGCCAGCCAAATCCCGGCAGGACTTGGTGAGCCTTTTTTCAATTCGGTTGAATCGCTGATTGCCCATATTGCTTTCAGCATTCCGGCCATTAAAGCCATTGAGTTTGGAGTTGGGTTCGCAGCGGTGAAAATGAAGGGCAGCGAGCACAACGACTTGTTTGTCTCCCCCGAAGGGAAAACCAAAACCAACCATGCCGGGGGAATAAACGGCGGGATATCCAATGGAAACGACATTGTTTTCAGAGTAGCCGTAAAACCCACAAGCAGTATATCGCTGGTTCAGAATACCATAAATATCAAAACAGGGGAGATGACCGAACTCAGGATCGAGGGACGCCATGACCTGTGCATTGCGCTTCGCGTGCCCGTTGTGTTGGAAGCGGCAACTGCGATTGTAATTGCCGACCTGATGATGGCGGAACAGCGAATCAAAAGAATTTTTTAATAAGGAGTTGGGAATTCCGCTTAACGAAAAACTTAATAAAATAACCATTAATCACGAATATTATGAGAGTAGCAGTTGTTGGCGCCGGGAACATGGGGTCATGGTTGGTAGAATCGCTTTGCCTTGACTATGAAGTTGGTGTATATGATTCCAACCGGAGCAAGCTGAAATATTTTTTCAACTCCCGGAAGTTCCTCTACCTGGAAGAATTGCTGGAGTTTCAACCCGACATTCTTATCAATGCTGTAAGTCTTGAGCATACAGTCGATGTTTTTCGTGAGGTGGTGCCCTCCCTCGATAAAAACTGTATAATTTCCGACATCACTTCGGTGAAAAACGGTATAGCCAGCTATTATGAAACCTGCGGAAGAAGGTTTGTCTCCACGCATCCGATGTTCGGACCAACCTTTGCCAATATACGGCATCTGTCGGAAGAAAATGCAATAATAATCAAAGAAGGAGACGAGGAGGGGAAGGAGTTTTTCCGTAAGTTTTACAAGTCGTTGAACCTGAAAATTTTCGATTACAGTTTTAAGGAGCATGATCAAACGATTGCCTACTCCCTTTCGATTCCTTTTTCATCCACTCTCGTATTTGCATCGTGCATGAAAGAGCAGGAGGCTCCGGGAACAACATTCCGCAAGCATTTTGAGATTGCCAAGGGACTCCTTTCCGAAGATGATTACCTTCTTTCTGAAATACTCCTGAATCCATACAGTTTGGAGCAGGTTGAAGGAATCAAGGCAAGTCTTGGGGAACTTATTGAGATGATTAAAGCAGCAGATAAGGCAGGACTGAAAGACTATTTTCAAAGGCTTCGCGGAAATATCGGGATGAAAACCCAGATTTAGCTTATCAATCCTTGCAGGGTTTTAAAGGCAGTTGGTATTAAATCGTAGTTTTCTTTCAGAGCCTTTCAGTGGTTCAGGGAAATTATGGTTTCAGGCCATGTTTATTTTAAGAATCTTTATTGAATCCTTCCTGATTTTAAAGTGATCATCGATCCTTAATCCAACTATCCAGGCAATTTCACTGCCCGATTGAAGAATCCAGGTGTTTTCTTTTTCGGGGAGGGAGAGTTTTATGTCGATAAAGAAATCACTCAGCTTTTTCATATTGTTCATACCGAGCGGCCGGAAGTAATCTCCCGCTTCCCATTTTCTGAGCAGTAGCGGGAATTCGAGGCGATCCAGATCGAGGCAGGCTATTGAGTTGCTCGAGGGGATCCTGAAGTTTTCGGAGTTTTGTACCACTTCCATTTCAAGTGCGATGGGCTCGGATATTTCACAGTAGGGGTCCTCAATATAATATCTTCGCAGGTTCTCTTCTCTAATGGGATGAATGATTAATTTCTCCCTGTCTTTTACCAGGCGATGGGTTGAGGAGAAGAATTGCTTTCCCGGTGCACTGTCAAGACTTCGTATAATATCGTTAACCACCCCTGGGGTGAAATTGAAATCCCTTAGCAATTCAAAAGCCCAGGTATCGATGGGATGTAATTTTACAAGCTCAGCAACAGGGATCCATGAAAATCCCGCTTCGCGAATAATGTATTCATGACGTTTTTGACGAATGGCAGAGATATATATTTCTTCCGACTCTTTTAGTTTTCGGATGTTGTCGGTAAGCGTTTCAATAAACCTAGGGTTGATTTCTTCAAAAAGAGGTATGATATTGTGCCTTATCTTGTTCCTGCTGTATTTCACCGAGGCATTGCTCGAGTCTTCGCGCCAGTCGAGGTTGTTCGAAAGGGCATATTCTTTTATTTCTTCGCGGGAGGCAAAAAGAAGGGGACGAACGAGTCGCCCGTTTTTGTCCTTTATTCCGGTAAGGCCCTGGATTCCTGTGCCACGGGTTAAATTCAGGAGAAAGGTTTCAATTACATCATTTTTGTTATGTGCTGTGGCAATCCAGTCAAAGCCCTGTTCCTGCCGCAGCTCTTCGAACCAGTCGTAACGAAGCTCCCGGGCAGCCATCTGAATTGACATTTTGTTGTTTTCCGAATATTCGAGTGTGTCGAAATTTCTAACAAAAAGGGGAGTGCCGCTTTTTTCGGAGAGTTCTCTAACGAATTGCTCATCGCCGTCAGATTCATGGTCTCTGAGATGGAAATTGCAATGTGCAACGCAGCAGTCGAAGCCAAGTTTTAGAAGAAGATCGAAAAGCACGACCGAATCAATTCCCCCGCTGACAGTAACGATTATCCGGTCGTGTTTATGAATGAGGTCATTTTCGTAGATGTGTGATTTTAGCCGGCCAATCATTTTGGATAGATTTGGCACTAAGGTAGAAAAAGAATGCTTAAAGTTGATAGGGTTTATAAAGCAGAAAGTTCACAAAGCCGAAACTTTGTGAACTTTTCAAACTTAATAAGCAAAAGATTTTAGTGTTTTGCCAGGAAACTTGCAATTCCGGCTTGGGTGGCTGTAAGACCTGCATCACCTTTATGCCAGTCTGCTGGGCAAACTTCGCCGTTCTTCTCAAAAAACTGGAGGGCGTCAACCATGCGAATTACTTCATCCACGCTTCTGCCTAGGGGCATGTCGTTTACTAGTTGGTGGCGTACAACTCCCTCTTTATCGATGAGGAAAAGTCCGCGGTAGGATTGTGGAACTCCTGTAAAGGCAGAGCTTCCGTCGTCGTTAATGTCAAATTCGCCTGCAAGGACATCGTAGTTTTCGGATATTGTCATAGACTGATCTGCAACAAGAGGGAATTTTACGCCTTCAATACCGCCTTCTTTTTTTGGGGTCTGAAGCCATTTCCAGTGCGAGAATTCCGAGTCAACCGAACAGCCTACCACTTCAACGTTTCTTTCCTCGAATGCCTTGATTTTATCCTGAAACGCGATGATTTCGGTAGGGCAAACGAATGTGAAGTCGGCTGGGTAAAAGAAAAACACAACGTACTTTTTACCCACAAACTGGGAAAGAGAAAAATTCTGAACAACTTCTCCACCTTTTATTACAGCCGGTGCTGCGAATTTGGGAGCTTTTTTACCAACTAATACTGCCATCGTTTAAAAATTTAAGAGTTAATTATTATTTGAAAGTTTGTTGATTGAAACAAACACAGCTTTGAAGATCAAAGATGAAAAACAAACAATTAAATTGCCACAAAGTTCACTTAAAAGTCCTGATTATTGAAATTCCAGCATCGCGGGATTGGTGAGATAGAAATTGTTTGGCTTTAACCTCGGCTCCCCTGAGAAATGCATCCTTTCGCTCAAGGGCAAATCTTTCAAATTCGGATAAAAGCCAAAACGGAATGAGAATGTTGGGAAAACGAGGCGTTCGTTTCGGATGCGGGTGCCCAGTCCCATTCCCGTATAAACATCTTCGTATAAAAAACTGGATGATTCCGGACCCAACAGCGCAAAATCGCTATATCCGAAAAATGTAAAACGAAAGCCGGCGATATACCATGGGCTGAATGCAGCAATCTCCATATTCATTACAAAGCGCTGCTGCCCGATAACGTTTTCCTCGTTAAATCCCCGCAAACCGTAATTATCGTTTATGGTGATACGGTCATCGTCAAATCTTTTGATCCCACGGGTATAGCTGATATTGATGAATTGCCTGAACTTGAATCGGTTATAAATGAAAAGGTTTGTGAAGTAATTCATGTTTAATTGAAATACAGCCTGTTCAAAAGTTCCTGTTTTTGTAAAAAAACCACCTTCCTCAATTTTAAAATACACATAGCCCAGGTTATCGATGTAATTCCCACGGGCAAAACTCAATGACGCATACATCCGTTGCTCGAATTCTCCGAATTCAGGGCCAAAGGTGAGATTCAGCAGCGAGCCGATTGGTATGTCCTCGGTACGCCCATAACTGTATATCAGGTTACTTTGGTAAAAACTCTGTGATGACAATGCGATAGTGTTGAGCCAAACCGATTTGTCGTGAAACTGGTAGTAGATTTTGTTGCCAACCTCCGGACGATCGAAATAGTTTTGTTTGTAAAACCGGGTGGCCAGGATCAGGTTAAGCCTGTTTTTGTTCAGATCGGCGAAACGATTAAGTTTTAAGGCTCGGCCCAGCCACAAATCGGTTGTGTTGCTGCTGACAGGATGAAGAAAGTATCCTGTGTCGGGATTCCATATCTGACGCAGTGAACTCTGATGGAATGCTGAGACCCCTCCGGCATATTTTGTATTTGGGGTATAGAACTTGCGGTTAAATTGAAGTCCATAGGCTTCATTATCGAAAACATTGGAATAAATAAAACGTCCATCAACAAACGATCCCATGATGTTGCGGTTGTTGTAGATTGCCTCGTAACCCCAGGTTTCCGATTTGTCAGGGTTCCAATGGAAATTATTTTGGACTTCATTACCGGTTCCAAAAATGTTCTTATCCCATATTTCAAGCTTTCCTGCATCTATATCGCTTAATTCCAGATAAAAAGCTTTCGACCACTGATCCTTGATGATGATTTTCAAGTCGGCAAAGCCCGGCATCAAGGGCACAGGCTCGACGATTATTCGTGCATCCTCGATGTAATTCTGATCGCGAAACAGTCGAATGTTATCGGCAAGGGTTCTTGGATCAATGGCATCCCCCACTTTCACCAGCATAAGTCGCTCAAGAGTGGGATTGTTGGTTTTGATGTGCACAGCATTCGCTCTTCGCTCAAACCAACTGCCGGCCTGCAGAGCTGTATCCATAATGGTGGCACCAAATACATCTACCTTTACAAAACGGATGCTTCTGACGGTCAGGCCCTCATATTGCAAAAACTCCAGGTCGCCCCGGGTTGTAGGAAGCGTATCGGTTATTTCTTCTACCGGAGGTCGAATAACAATATTCTGAAGTTCCAACAGCCACCTGTTTTTATAAAGGGCAGTAGTGCTGGTGTCAAAAAAACGCTGCGTTCGCAAATTGAGATTCCCCAATTTTTCAGTAGGGCCGGCCAAACTAGCTGTATCTTTAATTTCACCTGGCTCCTGGGCAATACCATTACCAACCACGCAAAGCAGCTGTAAGAAACTTAAAAGAAGTATTTTCCGGGGTATGTGCACGCTTCAGGATCGTTTTTCGAATTTTGAAACACTTGTCTTTAAAGGGTATTTGTACTGACGAACTTAATATGAACGTTTCAAATTTACATTACAAAAGCTATAAAACAAAACGGATGTTTTCTTGAAGCCTTTTCAGAAACGAAAACTTTATCGACTTATTTTTGTTATTTTGTTTCGGTTCCCAATAAATTAACCTGTGTAAGTTATTCGCCATGCGTCAGCCCTTAGTTTTTATTGTTTTTCTTTCGGTTTTTATTCTTCTAACAGATCTTTATGCCTTTCGGGGGATTGCAGCACTTTCCCAGAGTGTGGGGGGGCGTCAAAGGCTGGTGATTGCCTCTGTATTCTGGCTTGTGACTCTGGCCGGACTGATTTGGATGATCTGGTTCATGCTGTCGTTCAAAGGGTTTACTTATGAGGAAAGCTATCGGAATATTTCCTTTTTCATGGGATTTTTTGTGCTGTTTTATGTCCCGAAACTATTTTTTAACGCATTTCAGTTAATAAACGACATTACAGGAATTGTTGTTAAAGGCATTTCAATTCTTTTTCCTGCTTCGGAAAGCGTTTCCAATGGAGCCATGAAGATCAGCAGATCTGAATTCTTGCTGCAGGTGGGAATCATCGTTGCAGCGATCCCATTTCTTTCTATTATCTGGGGAATTTGGAAGGGCCGGTACAATTTCAAAGTTTCAAAACTTTCGTTGGTGTTCCCCAATTTGCCTGAGGCATTCAATGGAACAAAGATCCTACAGATCAGCGACTTTCATATAGGGAGTTTTGCAGGAAACCCTGAAATGGTAGAAAAGGCTATTGAACTTATAAATAGTCAAAATGCCGATTATATATTATTTACAGGGGATATGGTAAACAACATTGCTTCGGAAGTGTCTGATTTCCTTCCCATTCTCCAAAAAATGAAGGCAAGTAAGGCCATGTTTTCCATTCTGGGAAACCACGACTATGGGGAATACTATCAGTGGGCCTCGAAGGAGCAGCTTCAGAAAAACATGGAAGATCTTTATGATCATCATAAATCGGCAGGTTTCAGACTTCTCCGCAATGAAGGGGTGAAACTGCAGAAAGATGGAGAGGAAATAGCACTGATTGGCGTTGAAAACTGGGGTTTGCCTCCTTTCCCCCAGTATGGAGACCTGGGAAAATCTCTGGAGTCGGTTAAGGATGTGCCATTTAAAATTCTTATGTCGCACGATCCTTCCCACTGGGATGCTGAAGTGCTCAACAAAACAAATATTGACCTTACACTCTCCGGGCACACCCACGGGATGCAGTTCGCAATACGTATTCCCGGTTGGAGATGGAGCCCGGTGAAAATGAAGTATCCGCGTTGGGGAGGCTTGTATACCGAAGGCTCACAGCATTTGTATGTGAATATTGGAATAGGATATATTGCATTTCCAGGCCGTGTTGGTACTCCCCCGGAAATAACCGTTATCGAGCTTAAAAAGGGCTAAGGAAACAGAAGTATAACAATCAGGGTTTCTTCATGAGGAGTCAGGGATGTGTGGATTCAAATTCGAACCTTTTTGCCTATCCTGTTTTGAGGATTGGTGATTTGACCCTTACACATACATTAAAATATTTCACTTTTTTGTATGTTTGCCGAAATTTTAACTCATGCCCAACAGCAAAGCCATTCTCCTTCTATCATGTCCCGACAGCAAAGGACTCGTTGCCCGTAT
>JAIFNN010000081.1 GCA_020047715.1 Bacteroidota bacterium
TGATGACAAACCAATCGAGCATTCAGGATGTGCTGTTTTTCCCGCAGATGAAACCGGAATCCGCAGGTCAACAGCATGCTGTTGACGTATCGCAGAATTATACCGCCATCGGAATCCCTGAAGAATGGGTAGCCCCCTTGCAGGCATTGGGATATACAACTGTTGCAAAGATCAAAGAAATTGAAAAACCCGGCAAGCTGCACCAGGAGATGATGGGGTACCGGAAGAAGAATAAGCTGGAGATTGGGACGGTGACGGTGGAGGATGTATCCTCTTGGTTAAGAATTGGGTAGTTAATTCCTTTATAGATAAAAGTAAAAACCTGAGAATTTCTTCTCGGGTTTTTTTGTACCTTGGTTGTCACTTAAAATTATATATAAAATTGATTTGGATTATAATAGTGAATTAAACATGAATCATTTCTCAAAACCCCCAAGAAATCCGGATTATCTAATAAAGATATTGATTGACAGAGGTTTAACAATAGATGAAACTGAAGAAATAGAAATAAAAAGTTACATAAGAAAAATTGGCTACTTTAGGCTTTCAGGCTACTTCGGACCATTACAAAGTGAAAAGGACAAGTTTAAAGATAGTACTCACTTTCATGATATAATTAGGCTTTACCGATTCGATAAAGAACTCAAATTTCTAACTTTTAAAGCTTTAGAACGTGTTGAAATTCAATTACGAGCCTTATTGACTGATACATATTCCATTGCTCACCCAAGTTTTTGGTACGCTGATAAAGAACTATTTGAAGAAAAAATGGAAAAGGTAACAATTTCCAAATGTTTCTTAGAAGATGGCGAACTTATTGAACGAAATACTCAAATTGACATTTCTTTATATGATGCTCTAATAAATGAAATTAGTACTTCTGTTCGCAAAACGGAACATTCTGAGTTCATGAGAAAATTTATTGATAAATATTCTGCTGATAGCCCAATCCCATCCTGGATGATTATGGAAAGTATATCATTTGGTAAGCTATCGCGATTGTACGCTTTATTAAAACCCTCTGAAGAAAAAAAATTTATTGCAAATCAATTTGGTGCTGTAACAACAGATTATCTTGTTTCTTGGCTTCATGCTTTAGTAGTGCTTAGAAATATATGTGCTCATCATTCCAGACTTTGGAATAGGAAAATTGGAAAAGATATAAAAATGCCAACAAGAAAATCAAATAAATTCATTTCAGATTTTAATGAAGAAAATTTAAGAAAATACTATGGTGTTTCAAGTTGTCTATTAAAAATTTTTAACGAAAATGATAAAACTTTTATGGATTATTATAAGAATAAAATTCACATCTTATTTAAGAAATACGATATTGATCCTTGTGCATTAGGATTTCCGGAAAATTTTCAAAATGATAAAATTTGGCAACGTACCGATATATAACAAGAAGTCCCCCAGATGCGCTTGAGTCAGAGGCGTGGAGGACATTGTTGATGCAAATATATATTACATATCTAATTTAAGCAAATTATTTACTGAAATTCTTTCTATTTCAATTCATTCGAAACAAGGTTATCCCTCTAAGTCTTAGCCCCTTATTCCTTTGGTACTTGTCACTAGTCCCCTATATTGGCCTAAACTTTAGACCATGAAAGTACTTCTCAGAAAAAGGAAAATGAGAACAGAGGGTTCTGCAAAGACCCGCTATACCTTATATTTGGATATTTATTATTCAAAAAGAAAACGGGAAAGGGAGTTTTTGGGCTTGTACCTTGGCTCGTTCACTTGTCAGAATACTGGATAACATAGCTACGCCCTGCTCGGTAAAGGCCATTGGTAAATAGCGAATACCACCCCAATTTGAGGTGCCAATCTGGCTCCTCAAGTTTAAGAGTTCAGAAGCTGTCAGTTGAAACATAAAATCTTCAGGGAAACGATTTATGTTTCGTCTTACAGCTCTTTTTAATTGCTTGGTTTCCACTCCATAAAGGTCTGCTAAATCCGAATAGTGAGTCAATAACCTCAAATCACACCTCACACATGCATGACAAAAAAGTAGCTTTTACATTTATCATTCTGGCCTTTGCTTTAGGGTCGGCCATGATAGAATCCTGCCAACCCAATAAGAATACCGGCAGCTATCAGGGAACGCCATTTGCCGACTCGGTTTATACAGCCGGAGCTCAGACATTGCCGGGCAAGCTGCAATGCGAATATTATGATTTTGGAGGAGAAGGCATTTCATTCCACGATACCGACACCATAAATGAAGGCAGCGGTGGACTTAATCCCGACGACGGAAGATATATCAACTCCTTCCGGAAAAATGAAGCTGTGGATATTTCCTATACAAAAGTCGACGAAAGGTTGATCGACAACAATCCCTACAATTTCGTGGAGCCCGAAAAAGAACAGTTTTATATTGGCTGGACGGCTCCCGGAGAGTGGACAAAATACACGGTTAATGCAGCAAAGTCGGGTACCTACCAGGTAGGGATCATGTATACCGCAAATCAGAATGCAAAGATTTCCCTGGCGGTAAACGACATCGACCAAACCGGACCTATTGCAATTCCTTCAACCTTTGTGGAAGCAGACAGCCTTAGTTGGAGGCAATGGCATCACTGGAACTATATCGATTCAATTTCCAGCATTGAACTGCAGAAAGGCTTGCAAACTGTAACCTTTCATACTGCAGAGATCGGCTGGATGAACTACGACTTTGTTAACTTTGCGTTGGTGCCCAGATAAGGCATTAAACCTCACTCAAAATATTCAATCTCACGTTTGGTTAACAATTTTGCTTCTCCATCATCCCCGATGCATTCAATCCAGTTTTTGTTCTCGTCGTAAGTAAAGGAGTAAAGGGAAACCGACTCTTCTCCGGATTTGTTAATTATAAGCTGCCTTTCCATAAAGCCATGATCGTTATAAAAAAACTGCTGCTCAAATGTCTTCTCACCCTCACTATTAAAATATTTATAACCTGTTCGTTGGTTATTATTGTTGTAGGTCAGATCGTATCTGGTGGGGGATTGACTTTGTGAGTTGGTGATAACCAGGCTGAGCATATTTCCCGTTTCATCGCTTTTCACATCCACAAAATAAAGCAGTGAGTCATTGCTTGAAAAAACCTCAAACTTTTCAATCCTTCCTTCCGGATTGAAATATATCTTTTGATAATTCACAAAAGAGTCATTTTTGAAATAGTCCACCTTAACAATCTTGCGGTTCCTGAAGGTCGTTTTGTTTGAGCTTAGCACCTTATTGTTTTCATCGATTTCGTCGCATTGAATCAATAAGCCATCCTTATTGAAGGTGGCGATGAAATCTAAGGTCCACTCAATACTGTCCCTGTCAGAAAGGGTAAGAGGAGCATCTGCAACTATTCCCCCATTAAGCTCCCTGGTTTTATAGGTCTTTTCAACAAGTTTCTTTACACGTCCATTCAAATGTTCAGGAAACAGCGCATAAGGAGTGTACATTCCTATCTCGGTTGTGTATACCTTGTTCTTTTCAGATGCACATCCTGCCAACAGGAACAGGATAAAGACTAAACTAATTGGCGTTTTCATGGTGGTGCAGTGTTGGTTAAGAGGCAAAGTTAAAGCCTTGGATCTCAGATGTCAAGAAAATAAAAAACCAAAAAGAGGCATAATGGGGAATGGGGGCAAAACTCGACAAAGATGCCCAATTGTACTGGCCTGCGCTTCAGGTTTCGAAGCGATATTTCTTTCGCTGGCTCTGCTCACACAAGTTCTTTTCAAAATTCTTCACACATCTCTTCCTTGGGATATTTTTTTGTCATAAATTGTACGCTCAATTAACTAAAAACCTAAAATTATGTCTACCGAATCATTCAATTTCAATGCTTTTATTCAGGAATCCAAAGATTGTTTACTCAAGCCGAAGGAATACTTCGCAACGATGAAAACAACCGGCGGATTAAGTGAGCCTGTTATCAAGGCTCTTATTTACGGAGTCGTTTCCGGTGCTTTATCGTTTTTGTGGAGCGTACTTAATTTGAGTGCTGTGGGCGGTGGCATGTTTGGCGGCGCAGTAGGCATTATGGTTTTTATCTGGGCTATTATTGGCGCAGTGGTCGGCCTTTTTATCGGCGCGGTTATAATGCTGATTATCTCGGCAATCTGCAAAGGCAACACCGATTTTGAAGCCAATGCCCGGGTTGTTGCCGCATTCATGGTATTAATGCCGATCCGTTCAGCTCTGGGTTTTATGTACAGTATCAACTTTACTTTGGCTATGGTAGTGGGTGCGCTGGTAAGTTTATATGGAATTTACATGATGTATCATGCATTAGTCCAAACCCTGAAAGCCAACGAAGGCACTTCGAAAGTTGTATCTTACATACTGGTTGGACTTATGGTTCTTTTTATTATTTCCGGACTTTTCGCCAAGCGCGCTGCTAAAGGCTTTCTGAACAACCTGGAGGATAAAGGTACTATTGACGAATATTCCAACAAATACCTCAAGGAAATGGAAAATGCAGCCAAAGCCTTTGAAGAGGCCGCAGAAGAAGCAAAAGATGAGTTTGATGAAGATATGGAGGGAGAAGCTGAGGCAGCAGCAGAAGACACAACTACCGAATAGATTTATTGTAAGTCTTATCTCCTTATTAACCGGAACAGACTGGCCTCTCTGCATGAATAAAATAACATGCATGGCAGGTCTGATTCCGGTTTATAATTTGTTTAAAATCCGGGTGAGAAATCGTGTCAGCCTACCAGTGTCAAAACCAGTAGAAAGAAGAGGGCTAAAGCTCCTGTATGCGGATATTTTTGAATTGGACCAAACTCGGCGGACTCACCCATTCCCCGTTATTTTTGTTGCCATGATGCTGAAGGCCGATAGCACCAGCTGCCGGAAGCCCTGGAAGAGCAGCGTTTTCAATCACGCTCATCCCGTTCAGCTCAACAGATAATACATTCCCAATCACAGTGATTTTAAAACTGTTCCATTCCCCGATGTTTTTATCGGCAAGAAGCTTCGGTGTTACGGCTGCTCTAACTTCCGCCGGCATAGTAGCATCCATGCGATAGCCATATACCTCGCCCGACCCAACAGGCCAGCACCAAATGTTTACCTGCGACTTATCCTGCCCTCTGAGCAGTATGCCGGAATCCGAATCGGGAACAACCATTCTTATCTCCTTGCCATTTTCGTCCAGCTTGTGCATACCGTTGGGCAGGATTACCGGAACCCCCGGGTTCTTGTAAGGAGTGGCTTTTATGCGCCAATCGATGTAAAGAACAAAATCCTTAAATTCCCTTTCGGTCCAAAGGTTCTTATCCAATGGAGCTTCACTCTCTGCATCATAGTCGATAACCCCATCCAGAATTTTCCAGTGGCCGTTGTCGCCTTTAGGCAGCTTCCAGTTTGCAAAGTCTTCCCCGTTAAAAAGAGAAACCATATCTTCCTTCGGGCTTTTATCGGTTTGCGCAATACAAGCATTGAAACCAAGGCTAACAAAGAGCATCACAAGAAATGCTGATGTTTTCATTTTATGGATTTTTATGAATCACTAGGGTATAATAACACTTCAACTCATTACAACGCGTGAAAGCATTCAATGAGTTGAAATGTAAAGCTGTTGTATGAAGCAGGCTCTGAGGAAAATTTATTGCCCCAGGAGGCAAAGCAGCCTATTTCTTTTTTGCTGCAGGCTTTTTTGCTACTGCTTTTTTCGCCCCGGCTTTTACCAATTTTTCTGCCAGATGCCAGTCTCCGTCGGCAGTACCGTGTTCGCTGCGAGCAACGCGGGCGTGATAAATTTCTTCGGCTTTCATGCGAATCAGTTCTCGCTCATCCGTCTTTTTCTTGGCAGGAACTTTCTTTTCCGGGGTTTTCTTTACCGTAGCCTTTACTGCAGGAGCAGCCTTTGCTGCAGGTGCAGCTTTTTTTGCCTTAGCGCTAACTTCAGTTTTCTTTGTTGCCATGTCCTATTGGTTTAAAATGCAAATTATATCACTATTAAAACATATTGCTGTCCGGAAAACCAGATGTGACTCCTCATTACTCGCGGAACAAAATGCAATCAGGATGTCTAAAAACGACCCACATTCTCAACGAAATGCTCTGAGGTGAAGGACCCGTTTTAAATGTTTGATTTTTGCCGCACAGCAATGATAAAAATACGCAAATAAAATATATTTCCAACTTTCCGGACTCCAAATTTATCTACAGACAAAAATAACTGCCGTTGCGGATTTTTGCAGGTATGGTTTACAACACATTCCAATCTGGCAAACTTTAAATTTCAAGGGATTAACTTACTGATATTGTGAGCATAACAAACCAAAGCTTTTAATTCTGCACTTACGGTTGAAAAAACACATCTTGACATTTATTCAAATTCTTTGTAAATTTTTACAAAAATAACAAGCCATGGAAACCAAAAGAATTTTTGAAGCACGTGGGGTTATTATTAAAGAGGAATCGGTAAAATCCCTTGAATCCAATATTCTTGAAAACACATTGGTTCTTGAAAACACGGATGCCTTTCCGGGGTATTTCGGGAAGAACCTCCCCGACACAAGCAAACCAAGGTCGCTTTTCATTATTCTCGACAAAAAGTACGACGAGTTTTTCATCGCTCGAACACTTAAGAATATTGGCAACAAGATGAAGCGGAATTGTGTTTCTTCTTATGGCGACCTCTTTATTAACGGAACCTTTTTCTACTGCGTCAGGATAAAGAACCTCGACTGCTTCCCATCGGTAATGGCCATTCAGAAAGGCTTGACGGACGCGGGAATCGGGCTTATGAAATATCACAATACAGACAGCCAGGCTCTCATTCGCATCCACAAAAGTTTCCTCATTGAACCGTTTTGCGAAGGCGTTTTTACAGACCTCTCTGAACCCGATCACTACTACTTCAATATCCCATCGGAACTGAAATGGGACGCATTTAAACGCATAACCTTCCAGGTAAAAAACAACATGGACAATAACATTTTCGACGCGGCTCTGGGTTGTATCTGGAGAATTGAAGGCTTGCAGGACGTGGTTCGCATCTATGATAAAAAAATCGACTCTGCCCGCATTACATCGATAAGAAAGAAATATACGACTGAAATCAGCCATTTTATTGTACTCTGAGGCCGTCATCCCGATGAACTGCAGTTGCTTGAATTTCGGTGGCATATTTAACTGCGAACAGCATTGATGTTGAACGAACTACAAATTACCTGATTTTCCATTATCTTTAGGAACTAATTTTTAATGGCAAACCAGATGCTTACAGTTATTTCCCATCCGCTGATTACTCACAAACTCACACAATTGCGCAGGAAAGAGACCGGGACAAAGGATTTCCGCGAAACCCTCGATGAAATTGCCGGACTGATGGCTTACGAAATTACCCGCGATATTCCCCTGAAAGACGTAACAATCGAAACCCCCATCTGCTATACCAACACCCAGGAACTTGCAACCGATATTGTTCTGGTTCCCGTGCTTCGTGCAGGTCTGGGCATGGTCGACGGCATCTCCAACCTTGTTCCCACTGCAAAAGTCGGCCATATCGGGCTTTACCGCGATCACGAAACCCTTAAGCCCATGAGCTATTATGCCAAATTCCCCTCCAACCTTCCCCGGGCCGTGGTGATGATTCTCGATCCCATGCTTGCTACCGGGGGAAGTGCCAGCGCAGCTATAAACATGGTGAAATCGGCCGGTGCCAAAGTTATCAAACTGGTTTGTGTGGTAGGTGCTCCCGAGGGAGTAAAACGAATCGAATCCGATCATCCGGACGTCAATATTTACATCTCCGCCCTCGACGAAAAACTTAACGAACTGGGCTACATTGTTCCGGGATTGGGCGATGCAGGCGACCGGCTTTTTGGAACGAAATAAATTTTTCTTTACGCTATGCAAAACACCCAGAACCCATGGGGAGCCGAAGATTCTGCTCTTCTGAAAACCCTGAATTCCCCTTTCAAAATACAGGAATTCCTCGACAGCTGCGAATACAACTCCACCACAGAAACCCGATCGCCTCAATACGTCCTGAAACACAAGCGGGCACACTGCCTGGAGGGAGCGCTCTTTGCCGCAGCCTGCCTGGAACACAACGGTATGCAACCACTGGTGCTGGACCTGCAGGCATTCAACGACGACGACCATGTAATTGCAGTTTTCAAGCAAAGAGATAACTGGGGAGCCATCGCAAAATCGAACTTCACCACACTCCGCTACCGCGAGCCCGTGTACCGCAGTCTGCGCGAACTGGCGATGTCGTACTTCGATTTCTACTTCAACACAATAGGCGATAAATCCCTGCGTGCATATTCCCTCCCCCACAACCTGAACCGCTTCAACGCAATGGATTGGCGAACAACAAATAACGACCTCGAAGACATTGGCTACTACCTCGATAAGGTTAAACATTTCCCCCTCATCGATCCCAGTCACATTCAGTTCCTCGAGAAAGCCACTCCCCTGCTGCTCGAATCGTCCATGATGGGTTCCAATCCGGCAGGACTTTTCACCCCGGGCTCAAAGAAAAAAACAAAAGACTGAACTTTTGGGGTTTTGGCAATGCCCGAACTGCAGGTAGTTTTCTATTTATTTTTTTTCGGGGGATTTGCCTCACGCACGTAATCGAAAATCTTTTCAATAACCTCAAGCCCTGCCCTGAGGCTCGAATCATGACAGATAAGTTTGCCGCCCTTGTCGAAAAGATCCAGAACAATTTCGGAGTCTACGCTTTCTTTTATCCGTCGCGACATATCCCCCGAAACCGGGGCAATCAATTCCCCAAAGGTGTTTTTCACCGCCTTGATCCTGAGAACCGCGTTATGATTTTCAAGAGTGATATCCACAGAATCAAGGGAATGACTCAGATCGATTAATTTTGAATTATTGTAAGTGCTGAACAGAAAGAATTTTTTGTTGACGTAGAGAAAGGCGATGAACCCCACAAAAAACTTACCCATCCAGGGAATCTTGGCAATCGAAAAGTTAAAGGAAGTGTTGTGATCGGCAAAATTGTTGGCCTGCATCCATATCCAGGCCTCCGGAAAAGATGTGCCCCAGTCTTTCTCAATATAGCCTTTCCCGGCTGTGAAGTCTAAGGCGTTTCCATTGATTATGATCTCACCATCAATATCATGGTTTACCGATACGATCCCATGCTTGCATTCCATAAAAGGGATAAACGAATACCAGCCCATAATTCCAGGCGAGAAAAGCCTTTTCGGATACTTCACATTATTGCGGTAGGTTAAGCGGCCCTTAACCCGGATCCCGTCCTTGTCAATATCCAGGTCGATGTGATTCTCGGTAAAAACAGATTTGCCGACACGTACGACGAGGCTTTTTTTATCCCACGAAAACTCCTCGAGAGAGTAGCTTAAATAATCCGTTTTACCTGTAATCCCATTTATAACCTGAATAAAGGAATGCGGATTATTCCCGGTAAGCGACACTCCGGGTATGAAGGAATACACATGCCCAAGATCCCTGGAGACATGTTTGAAATACCATCCCTCGAAATAGTTTTTCTTGTTTAGATTCCCCTGAAAAACTTCAGGCCTGTATACCGATATATTCATAACCGCATTGATTTGATTTTAAATCTCACCTATTATTTTGACGACCTGTAAAAGCACAGCAGGCTATTTGTAAAAGTAGCATTATAACCCGTATTAGGCTACCAAAGTTCAATAATTCGCAATTGATCATTGAGCAATGGCATTCTATTTGTAGATTTGAGCCTTAAAAAATCCAAAACCATGAAGAAATTTTTATTCCTTGTTGCATTCCTTTGGAGCGGCGTTATGGCTGCAAACGCAGCCGAAATACGCTTTCAGGCGCAAAGACCGGCAGCCATTGATATTCCTTCGCATATCCAATCCCTTGCAATTATCGACCGCTCAGGCCAGACCAAAGAGTCGCGGAACAAACTCGAGGAAGGGCTTACGGGGGAGCTGTTCGGGGGAGACAGAATCGCTTCGCAGTATGCCATTGACGGGCTCATTGATATGTTGCGAAATTCCGACAGATACAATGCTATACGAACCGAAAAAATTCTTTTGAAGGAAGGTTCGTCCAGAGAATTCGACGCCCCTCTGAGCTGGGAGGAAATAAACAGCTTGTGCGAAGAGTTTAAGGTGGATGCTATTTTAAGCCTTGAATTATTCGACAGCGACTATATTATTCCCACCAGTGTCGCATCGGTTTCTGTCGGATTCAGGATTTACGACCCCAAAAAGCTTCAAATTCTCGATCAGAACGTTTTCAGGCATGAGATTGTTTGGGGAGGACAGGTAAATTCGATTGCCGGTGCCATTAACCGGATAGCTGAAAAAACCAAAGCAATACAGCAAGTCAGTTACGATGCCGGATACATTTATGGTCAGAGGATAGCCCCTTCATGGTACACCATTGTAAGGCTCTATTACAAAAAAGGGAAGCGCGACCAGAATCTTAAGGCAGGGGCCAGAATGATGGAGGTTAACGACTGGGAAGCAGCCATTGAGCTCTTGAACGAAACTGTTGTTAGCGGAAAGCGCAAAGCCAAAGGCAGGGCGGCTCACAATCTGGCAGTGATTTATGAGATAAAGCAGGATCTTCCGGAAGCCAAAAAGTGGGCACAGGCTGCCTGGGGGAAATACAACAACAAGGACTCCCGCAATTACGCCTTTGTTTTGGGAGAGAGGATAAGTGAACAGGAAGTACTCAAAGGGCAGACAGGAAACTGAATAGTTTTTTCAACTCGCCCTATAAAATTAAATAAATCTTCATAGTTTTGCTATCCAATAACATTTTAAGACATTTCTTATAAAACAAATACAATGAGCAGCTTAAAAATTGACATTACAAAAGTTTACGGATTTATTCCTGAATCAAGCATTTTCGCATCTGAGTCAAACGTAAAAGAGCAGTTGAAAAAGCTCTACAACAAATCCGGTGAAGGAAACGATTTCGTGGGATGGCTTGACCTCCCCTCAAAATTCCCCGCTGAGTTGATCACGGATATTGAGAACACGGCTGAGAAACTCAGAAAAAATATTGATATACTCGTGGTTGTGGGTATTGGAGGTTCCTATCTTGGCGCCAAAGCCATTGTTGATGCGCTCAGCAACAATTTTGTCTGGATGCAGCAGCAAAAGGGCAATCCGCAGATTGTGTTTGCCGGACAGAATATTGGGGAGGATTATATCACCGAACTCCTGGAGGTTCTCGACCATAAGAATTATGGCATTGCAGTAATTTCAAAGAGTGGCACAACCACAGAACCTGCACTTGCATTCCGGATCCTGAAAACCCACCTGGAGAAAAAGGTAGGCAAAGAAACTGCCCGTGAAAGAATTATAGCCATAACAGACGAATCGAAGGGAGCCCTTCGCAAAATGGCTGATTTGGAAGGTTATAAGACATTTATAATTTCAGATGATATCGGGGGAAGGTTCTCCGTATTAACCCCGGTAGGACTTCTTCCAATTGCAGTTGCCGGTTTCAACATCCGCGAGTTTATCGCCGGAGCTGTTGCCATGGAAAAGTCTACATCCCCCGAAATCCCCTTCCTGAAAAACCCTGCTGCTATTTACGCCGCTACCCGTGACGCATTATACAGGAAGGGCAAAAAAGTTGAGATCCTGGCCAACTTCAACAACAAGCTCACTTATTTCTCCGAATGGTGGAAACAGCTTTATGGTGAAAGCGAAGGCAAGGATGGCAAAGGGATTTTTCCCGCAAGCGTTAACTTTACCGCCGACCTTCATTCGATGGGACAATACATTCAGGATGGAGAGCGACATATTTTCGAAACCGTTATCTCTGTTGAGAATCCCGATTCGAAACTGACAATTCCCGCCGACAAAGACGATTTCGACCAATTAAATTATATTGCAGGAAAAAATATCGACTCAGTGAATAAAATGGCGGAGCTGGGTACCATGCTTGCTCACGTTGATGGTGGGGTTCCGAACATCCGCATTGTAATTGATAAAATTTCCGAGAACAGCCTTGGACAGATGGTGTACTTTTTTGAGATCGCCTGCGGAATAAGCGGATACATGCTCGGTGTTAATCCCTTTAACCAACCCGGAGTGGAGGCTTATAAGAAAAACATGTTTGCCTTGTTGGAGAAGCCCGGTTTTGAAGAAGAAACAAAAAAGATCAAGGCCAGAATTTAGAATAATGCCGTTCTGCGGTTAGCAGAATATACTGAAGATTTTACCTTATGGAGTGTCGTTCTCTTTGTGGCGCTTGCTGCATCGCCCCTTCAATCTCAT
>JAIFNN010000155.1 GCA_020047715.1 Bacteroidota bacterium
ATTAGTTTTTCATGTACATTCAAAAACCGATTGCTTTTCATTCTTCATTCGGTTAAAAGACGTAAATTTAAGAGGATTGCTGCACTTCTTGAGAAAAAAAATCAAAAAATGTTAATCTGATTATCCAGGTCCGATTTGCGAACTGGTTTATTTGGTGTCAAGGCTTCATTCTTTGCAATTTAACCGATTTGTTGAGTTGCAACTGCGGCTTTTCAATACCTGTAAGCGCTCCAAAACATTTTTTTTTGTAGTCGCTCATCTTTAACGGACTGATTAATAATGGTTCATAACTTTTTTAATACTGTTGTTTATCAAATAAATATTTTATTACATTTGTAACACCTTCATTTTTAAGGACAAACCTTCATTAACCAAAAACTTGTATTATGAAAAAATTTAGTGTCATTTTTGCTGTTGTTGCCTTATTTGGATTAATTACTTTGGGATCATGCAAGCCTAAAGCAGCTGAGCCTGCTGCTGAAGCTACAGAACAAGCCGCTCCGGAAGCTGAAGCTCCTGCTGCCGAAGAAGCTCCCGCTGAAGCTCCTGCTGCTGAAGAAGCTCCTGCTGAGTAATTGGCAATGCATAAAAAAACGAGGCTGTCAGTTTACTGGCAGCCTTTTTGTTTTTTTGTTTTTGAAGAGAAATAAATGCTGATTTGGAAATCACTTAAAATCAGAAGTTTTTGTTTTTAATATAAAAGAGAGCGGAGAAAAAGCCCGACAAATAAATCATCCCCGTTTTAATAGCTCCTGAGCCATAATCAAGCTCAGATCCTCTTGCGCTATGTGGAATATAGGATATTACCAACACCACAACTGCAGCCAGGACAACCAGATATTTCCTCTCTTTTTTGCGATTCCCGACCCATGCAATGATCCACGCAACAAACCCAATCAGGGCCTTGTTGTCAGTAAGGTCTTTTCCGTACGGGAAACCTGTCCAATATTCGTTAAAGGCGAATTTCTGTACAATGGGCCCAAATATCATTCCCCCCAACAAAAACATAATCAAGGTCAAGCCGGTGTAGAAACGGTAGGAGGGGATGTTGCCCAGGGCAAAGAAGGCCGCCAGTGTAGATAACAACATAGCTGCAAATATAAAAATGATATGAGGAATTAGCGCATAAGCGGGAACATTGTCTTTGAATCGGATTGTGACCACTTCGTTTTTACTAATTTCAAGCATTTCTCCATTGCGAAACAATTCCACTTTGTATTCCAACTTTCCAGCCGCTCGTTGTTTTGGGAGCCATGCAATCAGGCTTTCAGCCTCACGATTAAAGTCGAGCGTGTCCCATGGATCAGCAGTAGGGTATCTGCGATAAATCACTTTTCCTGTTATCAGGGGATCCGCCAGATCAATTTTGACAACACAATCCTTGTAGCCATTCTGACTCCTTGGAAGAGAATATTTGAACTCGGTACTGTCGATTAAAACCTTGAAGCTTTTTGGATAGGTTGGGCCTGTTGTTCTTTGATAATAGGCTGTAAATAATGTAATTAAGACTGAGATTGTCCAGAAACTTATTTTTTTTGCCATAAATAGTTCTTTTTTGGTTTAAAGCAACTTGAATTTTTTGTGGGTCAATAATTAGGTTTTCCAAATCAACGATTAAATGACTCTGTTCCCGACAGAATTAGGCAAAGGCAGTATGGCAATCCTCTAAAGCTGGACGAGCAGTTCAATTCTTGAGCCATTTCTAAGCACAGTTACGGGAACCCGGTCGCCTTGCTTTAGCTGGCCAAGCCGGAACATGTAGTCCTGAATGTTCCCAACAGTTTTTCCGTCAATTGCAACGATTACATCCCCCTTTTTCATTCCCGCGCCTGCAGCAGGTTTTCCTTCGGTCACCGCCAAGACTTTAAGACCTTCGGTTCCTTCTTCCGATACATCAGGCATTATTCCAAAGGAAAGCTTGCCGCGGTAACGACCGGAAGTGGATTCTTTTGGGCCTGCTTCCTGAAACGCAAGCCTGCTGTCCTGATTGGCGAAATGCATTGCGATGTCGGCAATGTAAGCGGTGATATCCTTCAATCCTCCGAGATTGATTGAATCAACACGGTCGTTGGGTGTGTGGTAATCAGCATGTGCTCCTGTACTGAAAAACAACACGGGTTTGTCTTTTGCATAAAAGGATGCGTGGTCGGATGGCCCATACCCGGCTTCGCTGAGACTGAATTTGAAAGGCGATTCCTTTTCGGTTTCCATCAAAAAAGACTTGAACCCGGGAGAGGTTCCAACCCCGCCAATCTGCAAACTCGAATCCCTTAAGCGCCCAACCATGTCCAGGTTAAGCATGAGTCCAATATTTTCGATAGGAACAGGGGAGTTGGCTGCAAAATAACCCGAACCGATAAGTCCCTTCTCTTCCGCACCAAACGTCACGAAGATGATGCTTTTCCTTGGTTTGAGCTGACTGATTTTTTCCGCGATTTCCAGAACTGCAGAAACTCCGGAGGCATTATCGTCGGCCCCGTAATGAACATCAATGGTGTCGGGCATTCTGGATGAACTTCCTTCGCCTCCCATCCCAAGATGATCGTGATGGGCACCAATAACAATATATTCGTTGGAGAGCAATGGGTCAGAGCCTTTAATGTAGGCGATTATATTTGAGGTTTTGGTTTTTTGCTGAATAATTTCTGCTGTTCCTTCAATTTTCACTTCAATATCGAATGAATTGACAGTCTGATTCTGAAAAAGTTGATCTTCCAATTCAGTAACTGATACCTTTGCGGGTGAAAGGATTTTATTGGCAAGATTTCGGGTGACTTGAAAACAGGGAATCCCTACCTGGGCCGAATTGCCAGAGCTTGCATTTAATTCATCGATTGCGAGGAATTTGCTACCGGAAACAAGTATTACACCCGCTGCGCCTTTGTCTTTCGCAAGCATAACCTTATCCCTGTCTTTCTGAGCGGATGAGAACACATTTTTTTTGTCTTCCGATAAAGGGTTTCCTCTAAGTATCAGTACCCACTTTCCTTTTATATCTATCCCGGAATAATCGTTTCGACCAATAGTATCGTTTTTCAAATCGAACCCGTAACCTGCAAATACCGTAAGGGCAGAAACCGATCCGCTTGACGAAAAAGCAAAGGGCATGAAATCATCCGGTGAAGCCTCGCTTCCGTTGAATATTAGCGAATTTGAGTCGCCTTGCTTTGAACTGGTAACAAAATCAAAATGCTGTATCCCATTTTCGCTGAAAAATTCAAGCCCATACGACTTGAACTCCCTTGAAATGTAATGGGCCAATATGGAGTCTTCGGGAGTTCCCGGATAACGTCCTTTTAAAACATCACCTGCAAGAAAGTCCAGATGCGATTTTAACTCGGGAACTGTTATTTCCGGGTTTTGCTGAGAGCTACAGGAATAAAAACTAAGGAGAGCAATGGAAATGCTCAGTAAAAATATCTTCTTCATAATGATTGTGCTTATGTTTAAGGGTTTAAATATACTGACTTTTTTACAATTTGCCCAGACAGGGGCAAAGGCTTGTCACAAAAGCCTCGGACTATAACCGATTGATGCAATTTTTGTTTTGCTTTTTCTGCAAATCATTCTATTCCGAAGTATCGTTTTTTTTCAGTGTGAGAGAAGTCTCATGAGGTTTGCGTGAATCTTTCTTTTGAATTGCACCGAAAAGGACCCTCATTTATGGTTGGATTTCTGTCTGAAATATTTGTTCTGAATAATAAATAAAAAAACCTTTCAAAAATTTGAATTGCTCAACAAAGAACCCTACTTTTACAAAGTGGTTTGACGCATTTGTCAAACGAGTATGTTAAGGTTTGTAAGATAAAATTGTTTAAGATGAACTCCCCCGAGCTAAAGGCGCTGTCGCAGGAAATGGAAGACAAGATAATGAGTTCGGCTACCCGGATTTTTGTGTTAAAGGGAAAGGCCGGGACCTCCATGCAGGATATTGCATCTGAAGCAGGGATTAACCGAACCCTGCTGAATTATTACTTCCGAAGCAAGGACAATCTGTTCGAACAGGTTTTCTCCAATACTTTTTCGAAGTTTTTGCCCGAAATAGTAAATACACTTACTTCAGAGATGCCAGTCAGCACGCGTCTTGAGAATTTCATCGACTACTATTTCACAATGCTTCTCGAAAATCCGGTCATTCCCCTTTTCATTCTTCAAGAACTTACTTCAAACCCTGACAGGCTCATAAAAATGCTTAAAAGCGGTGGGATGAGTACAGATGTCATTATCAAATCCCTTGAAACCGAAATGGAACAGGGCACCATAAGGCGCATGGATCCGCGCGAAATCGTTGTTAACTTCATGTCGCTTATTATTTTCCCTTTTGCTGCACGCAAGATTATTGAGGAAATGATTTTTCTGGGGGATGTGGACGCGTATTCGAATTTTCTGCAGCAAAGAAAAGAAAACCTCAAGTCTACATTTATCCAATCCCTTAAACCCTGATGTATGTATAGAATTATTGCAATACTTATGGTTTTTCAGATTGGGATTTCCCTTTCATGCAATGCTCAGGAAACGGTTTCCCTTTCATGGTGTCTTGAAAAAACGGGTCAAAACCATCGGCGATCGGGTAACCCGGAGATTCTCGAAAGTATTTCGCAAAACAAATTACGGAACATCCGCGCAGGAAACCTGCCTCAGGCAGAAGTAAACGGGAAAGCCAGCTACCAGTCCGACGCTATAGCACTGGATATGGATATTCCGATCCCGGGAATTGTTTTCCCCGAGAGCCCCAAAGACCAGTACAAAATAAGCCTGGATATCACTCAGTCGATCTATGACGGGGGATATTCGAAAAACAAGCAGAACGTCGAATTGGTTTCAAAGGATTTGGATAACTCCCAACTTGAAATGGATATACGTTCAACAAAAATGCAGGTAAAAGATTTGTACTTTAACATTTTGCTTATCCAGAAGAATCAGGAAATTATCGATGTTTCTCTCGCCCAGCTCTATGAAAATCGTTCGGTAGTTGAAGCGGGTATCAAAAATGGGGTTTTGTTGTCCACAGACCTTGATCTTCTGGATGTTGAAATTATAAAACTCGAACAACAAAAGGCAGAACTGGAGAACTCGCGCACAACCGGGATTCAGATGCTGTCCCATATGTCCGGCGAGTTTATTGGTCCTGCAACGGTGCTGGAGACTACGAGTTTCCCCATCCCCGAAAACGATTCGGTTCAGAGAATGGAACAGCTTCTTTTTACGCTTCAATGGCAACAACTCGACAAGAGCAAAACCCTGATTAAATCGCGCAGCCTGCCTAAGGTTTACGCATTTGGCCAGTTCGGTTATGGGAACCCTGCACTCAATATGCTTAAGGATGAGTTCGACACCTATTATGTAGTTGGCGCCGGAGTTAAATGGACCATTTGGGATTGGAACACAAACAAGAGAGAGCGTGAAGTCCTGGGATTGCAGCAAAATATTGTTGAAAGCCGCAAGTTGCAATTCGAATCCGATATTGCCACAGCCCTGATGAGCCAAAAGTCGGTAATTGAAAACCACCGGGAAAACCTTAAGGCATATGAATCCATCCTGACTCTAAGGAGCAGGATTACATCGACAGCCAAAGCCCAATTGGAACAGGGAGTGATCAAAACCCTCGATTATATTACTGTTTTTAATCAGGAAACAATTGCCCGCATTCAGTATGAAAACGAAAAGACACTGTTGCAACAGTCAATTGCCCGATATCTTGAGATTAACGGAGAACTTTAAAAAACAATAGAAATGAGAAATGTATATTTTGTAACCCTGACTGCTCTGATTCTCATATCCTCCTGCAAAAGCAAAGAACCCGATGCCTTTGCTTTTGGAAACTTCGAATCGGAAGAAATTATTGTTTCGGCGGAGTCATCCGGAAAGTTAATGGAATTCAACGTTTCTGAAGGCTTGAATATGGAGGCTGGCGATTATTGTGGTTATATCGATACTACCCAGTTGTATCTTAAAAAGTTGCAGCTGGTTTCGGGCATCCGCTCTGTAAGTGCCAGGCTGCTTCAGCTCGACAAGCAAGTAAGGGTTAACGAAGTTAGCATGAATAACCTTGAGCGGGAAAAAAACCGTGTCGTTTCTCTTCTCGGGGGAGGAGCCGCAACCACAAAACAACTTGATGACATTAGCGGTCAAATTGATGTTTTGAAGGTGCAAACCGAAGCCTTAACAGCTCAAAAAAGTGTGATTCGGGCAGAAAGTGAATCCCTCGAAATACAGATCCTGCAGGTTAACGACCTTATAGCAAAATCGATCATCAAATCTCCCGCCAGGGGCATAGTGCTCGAAAAATACCTTTACGCAGGGGAGCTTGCAGTAGCAGGCAAACCCCTTTTTAAAACCGCCGACCTCTCAGAATTGCTTCTTCGGGTATTTGTCTCGGGAAACCAACTTGAGCAGATTAAAATCGGTTCGGAGGTGGATGTGTTTATTGACGGGGAAGATGGCAGCCTCAGGAAATATAGGGGAACCCTTGTCTGGATATCGGGGAAATCAGAGTTCACGCCAAAAATCATTCAGACAAGAGACGAGCGTGTAAACCTTGTGTATGCCGTCAAAATAAGGGTCGTTAATGATGGAAGCCTCAAAATCGGGATGCCAGCCGAAATCCGGCTTTGACTCTTTCAAACTTCCCGGAAACAAAATCGGATTGTTTTATCCAATCTCAAAACTTACTCAATAATGCCTGAAATAGCTGTAAATAATCTCTTTAAGTCCTATGGCGCGATCAACGCTTTGAGGGATATTTCCTTTCAGGTCGACAAAGCCGAGATTTTCGGGATCATTGGACCCGACGGAGCAGGAAAAACAAGCCTCTTCAGGATTTTGGTTTCGCTTCTGTTACCTGACAAGGGAAGTATTCAGTTAGCCGGGTTGGATGTGGTAAAGGATTACTCGCAAGTCAGAAAAATTGTTGGATACATGCCGGGGCGGTTTTCGCTTTATCAGGATTTGAGTGTTGAAGAGAACCTGAGTTTTTTTGCTACTGTTTTCGGCTCCAGCATTGAAACGAATTATGATCTGATAAAGGATATATATGTACAGATTGAGCCCTTCAAAAAACGTCTTGCCGGAAGGCTCTCCGGAGGGATGAAGCAGAAACTTGCATTGTGCTGCGCCCTGATTCACCGACCGGAGGTATTGGTTCTCGACGAGCCAACAACAGGTGTGGATGCCGTTTCGCGGGTGGAATTCTGGGATCTTCTGCACAAAATAAAAAAAGAAGGTATAACCATCATTGTTTCAACGCCCTACATGGACGAAGCCGCGCGCTGCGACCGTGTGGCGCTGATGCAGAATGGGGAGTTTCTTGGTATCAGTCTACCGGGCGACATACACAAAGCCTTTACTAAAATACTTTACGAACTTACACCGGAACAGGGAGCCTACAAGCTCTTGAAAACCATGCGCTCTGAAGCCTGGTGCGAAAATGCCTGGCTTTTCGGCCAATCGGTGCATCTTACGATTAATGGCAACACTTCCGAAAATCAGTTTCTTTCCTATGCGAAGGGGCAGAATATTGAATTTCGAAAAATTACCGCAGGCATTGAGGATACCTTTATGGAATTAATGAAGACAAGCTGAAAATGGAAAACCCTGAAAATATAATCGTTGTAAATAACCTTGTGAAGCGTTATGGGGATTTCACTGCTAACGACAATCTTTGCTTTGAGGTGAGAAAAGGCGAGATTTTTGGTTTCCTTGGAGCAAATGGTGCAGGGAAAACCACGGCTATACGGATCCTTTGCGGCTTGTCGTATCCAACCTCGGGAGAACTAAACGTGGCCGGTTTTGATGTCTATACACAAAGAGAACTCATAAAAAGGAACATAGGTTACATGAGCCAGAAGTTCTCCCTGTACGACGACCTTACCATTGCAGAAAATATCAGGTTTTACGCTGGGATTTACGGATTGAGCCAAAAAGTAATAAAAAGCAGAACAAACCAATTGTTGGAACGACTTGGCATGGAGGAAATCCGAAACCGACTGATACGTGATGTTCCCCTGGGATGGAAACAGAAACTGGCTTTTTCCGTTGCTGTATTTCATAATCCGGCTGTGGTTTTTCTGGATGAACCCACGGGAGGGGTCGATCCTGTAACACGACGCCAATTCTGGGAGATGATTAACGAAGCCGCAGAGGAAGGTATTACTGTATTCGTTACAACGCATTACATGGATGAAGCTGAGTACTGCGACCGGGTATCCATTATGGTGGATGGAAAAATCGCCGCCCTTGATACACCTCAGAACTTAAAAAAGAGTTATAACACAAACGATATGAACGGGGTATTTCTTACCCTGGCAAGAGGAGACTAATACTATGGATAAAAAGGAATTGGCAGTTGTATTCGACATGGACGGGGTTATTGTAGACAATGATGTGTATCACTTTCGCGCCTGGGGGGAATTGTGCAGAAACTATGGACTCGATGTCAGTCAGGACGAAGTAAAATCGTGGTTTGGAAACACCAATCCGATGATTTTGAGAAATTTGTTTGGAGCAGATATTGATATGGACGCAATTATAAGAATAGGGGCGGAGAAGGAGTTTTTATATCGGGAGATTTACAAATCCGACATAAAAGCAACTCCCGGACTTCTGCCCTTTCTTGAAAGCCTCCGGGAAAGTGGCATAACCATTGCCATTGCGACTTCAGCACCAACCGAAAACGTTGATTTTGTGCTGGAGCATACCGGGATCCGGAAGTATTTCAGCAAAATTATTGACGCCTCCATGATACGTGAGGGCAAGCCTTCGCCTGAGATTTATCTGAAAACGGCAGAAATTTTGCAATTGGCCGTTTCCGATTGTTTGGTTTTTGAGGACTCCTTTCACGGCATTGAATCCGCTCGGAGGGCAGGCATGAAAGTGGTAGGGGTTGCAACCACGCACCCGGCAGAAAAATTGTCGGGTACCGTCAGAAACATTAAGGATTTTACTGAAATTAACCCTTCCGAGGTAGCAGAGATTTTATTAAGCCGTTAACTATGAAAAGGTATTGGGGTTTTGTTGTAAAAGAGTTTTATCACATCTTCCGCGATTTCCGGACCTTATTGATTCTGTTTGGCATTCCGGTGGCGCAGATATTGATATTCGGCTTTGTGGTTTCAAATGAAATCCGCAACATCAAAATTTCGATTCTCGATTTGTCGGGCGACGAGATCACCCAAAAAGTTACGAGCAAGATTCTGGCCGGCGAGTATTTTGAGTTACACTCCTATCTGGCGGGGTATGATCAGATCGAGTCGACCTTTCGCACAGGGGATGTGAAGGAAGTCATCATCTTTGAGCCGGGTTTTTCGGAGAACCTTGGCAAAACAGGAAATGCTTCGCTCAGAATTGTCTCGGATGCCTCCGATGCCAACACAGGAAGACTTATAGCAACCTACACGGAAGGGATTGTTATGAGTTATGTCCGCGAATCGATGGACGAAACTGCTGCCATTCCCTTTACAATAGAATCGCGGCCCAGAATGTATTTTAACCAGGGTATGAAAGGTGTTTACATGTTCGTTCCGGGAACCATGGCAATGATTCTGATGCTGATTTCGGCGCTGATGACCTCCATTTCAATTACCCGGGAAAAGGAAATGGGAACGATGGAAGTCTTGCTTGCATCTCCCCTGAAACCCGTACAGATAATCTTCGGAAAAGTAACCCCTTATATTGGATTGGCTTTTATAAATGCGATTATGATATTGATTCTTAGCTACTTCGTTTTCAAGCTGCCGATAAACGGGAGCATGATATTGCTGCTGCTGGAAACGATTTTATACATTACTCTTGCCCTTTCTCTTGGGATATTTATTTCAACAGTGGCGAAAAATCAGCAGATGGCTATGTTTATCTCTATGCTTGCACTGCTTTTGCCAACGATCCTGCTTTCCGGATTTATATTCCCCATCGAAAACATGCCAAAAATACTTCAGTGGTTATCGGTTATCATGCCGCCGCGCTGGTTTATCGTGATACTCAAGAATATTATGCTAAAGGGTACAGGGATTTTGTTTGTTTGGAAGGAGACCCTGATCATTTTGGGATTGACCGCTGTGTTTATCGGTTTAAGTGTTAAACGCTTTAAAATCAGATTGGAATAAACCCTTATGCGAATACTCATATCCATACTACGAAAGGAATTCATCCAGATTTTCCGCAACAAGGTGATGTTGCCCTTTATTTTCATAGTGCCCATTATTCAGATGGTTGTTCTTGTTTTCGCAGCTAATCTGGAAATGAAGGAAATACGGTTTTATACGGTCGATCTGGACCTTTCTGAAACCTCCCGGAAACTCAGATATGAATTCTCTGCATCTCCATTTTTCAGGGATCAGGGAACAGGCTTCAGCCTGGACGAGGGTGAAGAAATGCTTCTCAGGGACAAGGCCGACCTTGTTCTTGTTTTCGACGAGGGATTTGAGGAGAAGCTCAGAAAAGAAAACCATTCGAGCATTCAACTGCTGATCAATGCTATCAACAGCGCCAAGGCAGGCCTTGTGAATGCTTACTCGGAGGCGATTATCAGGGATTTCAATCAGGATGTGCGACTCGAATGGCTGGGACTTCCTGCCTTCGAAGCCATTGAAAATATTGATGTTAGTTACAGCTATTGGTACAATCCCGAGTTGAACTATAAAATTTATATGCTCCCTGCCATATTGGTAATTCTGGTAACCATTATCGGCATGTTTCTTACCGCAATGAACCTTGTGAGGGAGAAAGAGATGGGTACGGCTGAGCAGATCAATGTGACTCCCATCCGGAAATTCCACTTTATTATCGGTAAGCTTTTGCCTTTTTGGGTTATTGCCTTGTTTGAACTGGCTTTTGGATTGACCATCGGGAAAATATTTTTTGGACTCCCGATCCTGGGCAATCTCGCTCTTTTGTTCGGGTTTGCCTCTATCTACCTTATGGCTGTTCTGGGAATTGGGCTTCTCCTTTCAACCTTTTCCGAAACCCAGCAGCAGGTTATGTTCCTGGCGTTTTTCTTTATGCTGACCTTTGTGTTGATGAGCGGTATTTTCACGCCTGTGGAGAGTATGCCTGTATGGGCTCAGAAAGTAAATATTGTAAATCCTTTCGCCTATTTCATGAGAGTTATCCGGATGATTCTCCTTAAAGGATCAGGTTTTCATGATATCCGGCATGAATTCGTGAGTATGTTTATTTATGCCGTTTCAATTCTGAGCTTATCGGTGTGGAGATACAGAAAGATTCACTAATTCCGGTTTCAGGGGAGCAGTTCATCCAGGGTTTTTCTGAAAGCCTTTGAATTCCAGTCGGCCGCACCTTTTTTATGAACAAGAACTTCCCCCTTTTCGGAAATCAGAAAACTGGTTGGGTAAGATTGGATATTCAGAATACCAGTGGCAGCGGATTTTTGAAAGTAAACGGGCAGGCTGTAGCTGTTTTCATCGAGATAGGCCTGAACTTTCGATCGCTCTTCATTGGTGATGAGGTAAACCGAAAGCCGCTCCCCATAAGCCTTATATAGCTTCTCTATCGAAGGCATCTCAGCTCTGCATGGAGGGCACCAGGTGGCCCAGAAACTTATGAATGTCAAATTTCCTGAAGATGCTGCCAGATTTACAGTATTACCCTGCATGTCCTCGAGAATCAACTGGTATTCTTGCGGTTTCATTATAACAGCGCTTTCCTGGGCTGCAATTTTGGGGCGCATGAGTGTGGCTCGTATAAGTAGTGATCTTGTAGAAGGAATCAGCAAGAAAAGTATAAGTAGGTAAAAAACAACATCGCTGAAGATCTTGAGTTTGCTGCTTTTTTCAAAATAGTTCCTAAAGTAATTCTTAATTTTCTCCATGTAGTGTTATTTTTTTCAATGTCATCATTTCCTCTTCCACCGAGGCTTTGATCACAAAGTCAAAACAATCGAGGTCAAGACAAAGTTCAAAATCGCTTGAAGGGGAGTATGCTTGTTTTTCGGCTTCGAAAAAGCGTTTTCCGCTACCGGCCCTGATAATTTTCTTCATGGTTTCGAAGTCGTTGCTTTTCCCTTCCAGCTCATTGCGAATGTATTCAGCGCAAAAGGTATCCTCCTCAATGGGGTGCATAGCAGAATATCCCATACATACCAGCGACACCTCAGACGGATTTGCGTTACGGATATATTGAACGAT
>JAIFNN010000161.1 GCA_020047715.1 Bacteroidota bacterium
CCGAACGCCAAACTTATGAAAAAAATAAAAGAATAAAAATTGCATTTTTGAACCATTTGATGTACTAAATGACCCTTCTGTTACACCTTGGTCCACATCTCACCTAAAAGAAATTCCTTGTTTTCATGTATGATTTTAAAAATCCCAACATATTGGGATAAATCCCCGCTCCTGCAAAACTAGATTTGCATCGTTTAACTAAATCAACACCAAACAATATGCATATGAGGAGGATGGTTTTTTTGGGGGGATTGCTGTTGCTGGGAATGGGCGCACAGGCGCAGAAAACTGACAGCTCCGGGCTGGTCTATCAGAGTACAGCCGAAAAACTCATGAGTTCTGACGGCAAGCTGAGTATCGGAGGTTATGGGGAAGTGCACTACAACCAAGCGTTAAAGCCTGATATCAGGAAAAACGGCAAACTGGATGTTCATCGTATGGTAATGCTGTTGGGATACAACTTCAATTCCCGAACTCATTTCGTTTCGGAAATTGAGTTCGAACATGTGAGCGAAGTGTATATCGAGCAGGCTTTTATCCAACATAAGATCAACAATTTCATTCAGTTCAGGGCCGGATTGTTATTAATTCCGATGGGAATAATTAACGAATACCACGAACCAACTACATTTAACGGTGTGGAGCGCCCCCTTATCGACCAAAAGATATCACCCACAACCTGGAGAGAGATAGGATTTGGCTTTGCAGGAACCCTGCTTCCCGCAAGCCTTAAATACCAAGTATATCTGGTAAACGGTTTCAACGGGTATAACGGGTCTGCACGCCTGAACGGAAAAGATGCTTTGCGCGGGGGAAGACAGAAAGGTGCCGAATCCTATATCAGCTCGCCGGATCTAACCTCCCGAGTCGAGTATTTTGGTTTAGGGGGATTAAACATCGGATTATCCGGCTATTTCGGGAATACTGAGAGCTCACTGTACGACGGCATCGATAAAACCGATGTCACAGCCCTTGCTGTTGCCGATTCCTCTGTTGTTGGGATTTCCATGCTGGGTCTGGACGCCAGATATACCCGCAGCGCTCTGCAATGCAAGTTCCAGATGTACTACACCTCCTTGTCAAACACGGATCAATACAATGCTTTTACAGCAGTTAACGGTCAGCTCAATACCCTCGGAAGTTCGATGGCTGGCTATTACCTTGAAGCCGGATATAATGTTTTTCATCCCTTTGAGAACATCAAATCCGAGCTGATTCCTTTTATCCGATATGAAGGATACGACACACACTTTACGGTTGACGGGGGATTGGCCAGAAACAACTCTTTCAATAATTCGATAATCACAAGCGGCCTCAGCATGAAGCTTTCCCAGGGAGCGGTATTGAAAGTCGACATGCTGATTTTGAAATCGGCCGCCGAAACCAAGTACTCAAAAGAGTTCAATGCAGGAATTGCTGTGATGTTTTAATATCCCCGGTGATGAAAATGCAATTAGTATCAGGGCTTCTTCTTCTGCTCTCAATTGGGATCGGTGCTCAGGACGAAATTGATTTTAATCCTAAAGCTCTTAGTTCTGAACTTGGAAAAGTAAGTGATACCTCCGGGCCTTTGCTTTTGGAAATTCAGATTCCCAAATCACTTGCAGACAAGAATCCCATTCAGGGAAAGTATTTTGCGCTGGAATATCAACAAGGGGATAGCCCGATTTCTTTTATATACGTGGGAAGAGTAAACAGCTGTCGTGCCGGCGGTTGTCTGGTATCCCCCGAAAAAAACGAAACGGGGCTTAGCGAATACTTCGATTATTTTGTTCTGTTCGACAAGGAAGCAGTGGTGAGGCAGGTAAAAGTTTACAATTACCAGGCGACTCACGGACACGAAATTACTGCAAAAGGATGGTTAAAGCAGTTCGTGGGATTCAACGGTAATAATTCACTTACCGTTGGAAAGGAAATTGACGGGATATCAGGGGCCACCATTTCGGTTTATGGGATAACTGCTGATATTGAGGGAAAGTGCCTGCTTTTGAAGGAGATTCTGGTAAAAAATTGAAAAGGCTGGAGAAACCCCCAGCCTTTTCTGTTAGCTTACTTTTTAAAAATCGTTTTAAGAACCAGGTCCTTGTCGATTTTTTTGGTGCAGAAGAACCAATCGTAACATTTCATGTCATCTTTTCCTTCCATGCGATCTTTTGCAGATCCGCATGAACCAGCCGGTGGAACGATAACATCATCGCCCGGGCGCCAGTCGGCAGGGGTTGCAATCGAAAAAGCGTCGGCAGTCTGCATGGCAATCAACGCTCTGTATAGCTCGTCGAAATTGCGACCAAGGCTTAAGGGGTAATAAATTATAGCTCTGATTATTCCGTTGGGATCAACGAAAAACACAGCTCTAACGGCTTTGGTATTGCTTTCGCCCGGCATCATCATACCATATTTCTTTGCAACTTCCATAGTGATATCCTCGATGAGGGGAAAATTCACCTCAACGTTTTTCATTCCTTTATATTCGATCTTTTCCTTGATGGTGCGGAGCCATGCGATATGACTGTACAATCCGTCAACGGATAAACCGACGAGTTTGCAATTTGCTTCGGTAAATTTGCTTTCCAATGACGCGAAAGTCATGAACTCCGAGGTGCAAACGGGGGTAAAATCGGCCGGGTGACTGAAAAGTATTGCCCAACTGCCTTTGTAACCCGAGGGGAAGTTGATTTCGCCCTGAGTTGTTACTGCCTTAAATTCAGGTGCTTTGTCACCTATGCGAGGCATCGCTACAAATTCTTGATTTTGTGTTGTGTCCATAATTGATTTGTTTTAAATACTACATTCTTATTTTTCTGAACTCTTCTTTCATTCTTTGGAGGTCGGTTATCCAATCCTCGATGTCGTTTTCGTGTTCCAGTTCCTCATTGAGAATCTGAACCGCCATCTGGTGGGTTGAATGGTCCTTTCCTGCAGTGAAATCAGCAATTTCCTGATAGCGCTGTATGGCGCATCTTTCTCCTTTTAGGTTCTGCTCCAAAATTACTTCAATATATGCATCCGTTGGCTCATCGTATGAGCAGCGGGCAAGCTTTGTCCAGTCGATCGGGTTTGTAACAGGAGTCCCGCCCAGCTGAATAATCCGGTTTACGACCAATACCGCATGACCCAGTTCCTGATCTGCGTGCAATAAAAGTTCGGGCTCTACTTCGCTTCTCATGGGGCCTTCCATGAGTCTGGCTCCTATCCAATACTGATAATAAGCAAGCCATTCTTCAGAGAGAGCGGCATTAAGCATTTCCAAAAGTTTCTTGACATCTACCGATGCCACATGAATTGATTGTTTTCCCATTTTTTTGATTTTTGATTGTTAACTATTTCAGGCTTATATTTTCAGCAATACTATTTTCTTTTTAAAAATTTCCCAATGATCTGTAACCTCACATCTTCGATTTTAAATCCCGGAATGCCTTTCCTTATAAGGTGCTCCCCTATCAGTTGGTTGAGTTCTTCATCAAGATAATCCTCAATCCGGTCCGACTCTGAACAATACAAATGATGGTGGTTTTCCATAATAGCGTCGTAACGCATTATGTCGGCATCGGTTTTGACCCGCTTCACCAGTTCGTTTTCGGTGAGGGCATCGAGAACCTTATAAACAGTGGCCGTAGCAATATTGGGATGATTCTTGCGGATATACTCAATGATATTGTCGGCCGTTGGGTGATTGTTCAGCTTAATAATTGCTTCAAGAATTGCAATTCTCTGAGGGGTTACCTTGAGATGCTTTTCAATAAGCTTTTCAACTATTTCGTCGACTTTCATAACTAATAAATTTCTTTGGAGAATCATTCTCTTTTAATAGCAAACAAATTTACGACTCAGAATATCATAAACCAAATGTTTTTTGAAGTTTCTTTTCAGCTTAGTTATGTTATAAAATATGGTTAGGTTCAAGAGCACGAAATAACATATGAAAAGGAATTCGCCCAAGAATATTACAAATGGAAGCCTCATGGATTGCAGCAACCTGACAATGCATGAATCAAGGAAGATGGCGGCAAAGGGAGAGTAAGAAAGCCTTTTTTTAGGGACGGTATCGAATTCCAGGTCAAAGATTTCCCAAATCCACCACCAAAGCAAAAATGCTGTTGTGGCAAATCCGGAAAATGTTTTGAAAAGTCAATGGATCTATAACGGCTTCAATAGAGAAGCCAGTCAGACTATCTGAAAAAAGTGGTGTTAACGCGAACCTACCTCACGGATCTGGGGCGACTGCTCCACTGTTTTGGACGACTGCTAGCGGAAGCGGGTTTTGGCCGGGAGTGCCCCGGATTTCCCCTCCCCTGCTGTTTGGGTGCTTTCACGGGATTGTGGTCCATTAAGGGGAAAGGATGATCATTCACCACTGAAATCTTTTTGGAGATCAGCTTTTCCACATCCCTCAGATATTCCTTTTCTTCCGCATCGCAGAATGCAATGGCGGTTCCCTTTGCTCCGGCTCTGCCTGTTCTGCCAATTCGGTGAACATATGTTTCCGGGATATTCGAAAGCTCGTAGTTGATAACATATTCAAGATCATCTACGTCAATTCCACGTGCGGCAATATCGGTAGCTACCAATATCCTGGTGGTCTGGGCTTTAAAATTCGTCAACGCACGCTGTCTTGCGTTCTGTGCTTTGTTGCCGTGAATAGCCTCGGCTTTGATATCGTATTTCTGCAGCATTTTGACCACTTTGTCGGCTCCGTGCTTTGTGCGGGTAAAAACAAGCGCTGTCTTGATTTCAGGGTTCTTGAGAACCTCAACCAATAGAGCGTTTTTATTTCCTTTATCCACATAATAAACAACCTGTTTAATGATGTCGACTGTTGACGATACCGGGGTTACCGATACTTTTGAAGGTCTGTCGAGTATGGTGGCAGAAAGTTTCACGATTTCCGGAGGCATGGTTGCCGAAAAGAACAGGGTCTGTTTCTTTTTGGGCAGAAGGGTCAGGAGTTTCCTCACATCGTGAATGAATCCCATGTCGAGCATGCGGTCGGCTTCATCAAGCACCAATATCTCAACATCGCGGAGGGTCAGGTGGCCCTGATTAATAAGATCAAGCAGGCGTCCCGGGGTTGCGACAACAATGTCAACCCCCACACGAAGCGCTGATGTTTGAGGATTCTGGTTTACTCCCCCGAAAATAACAGTGCTTTTAAGGCCGGTATGCCTGCCATAGGCTTTAAAACTCTCGTCGATCTGAATTGCCAGCTCTCTTGTGGGCGTAACAATCAGACTTCTTATTTTTTTCTTTTTGTAAACGGTTTTGTCGGCACTCAGCAACTGAAGGATTGGTATAGCAAACGCGGCTGTTTTTCCTGTGCCGGTTTGTGCACAACCCAGAAGGTCGTTGCCCTGCAGCACGATAGGAATAGCCTGTGACTGAATGGGGGTGGGAATTGTGTAGCCTTCTTCTTCGAGGGCTTTTAAAATAGGCTCAATAATGTTTAATGACTTAAAAGGCATGATTTGAATTATAAATTAAAAATTGTGATTGAATGTGATTGAATGTGATTGTGACTGTAAAATAGTGGAGCAGATAGACGGATTATTCAGATAGAAGGTGCACAAAGATAGGCATAATAAATTTAGCAGCCCTATTATTTTGGAGCAAGTGCAAAAAAACTCAACTTACCGCTCTGCTTTTGGCAAACGTTTTAGCTTGGTGCATAAAGGCCTGGAGCCTTGTGTCGAGCGCTGCGTCCTCTTGTCCGTCGAATGCGATATTTACCCAGGGGATGTGCTTGTTTTCCTTCCTGAATACTTCAGAAAGCGAGGCGATGAGGGTTCCGGGCATACAGGTAAACGGAAGAATATTGGCAACCCCGGAGACGTGCGATTTTGCCAGAACAGCAGCATTTCCGAGCGACATGGGAGGGTCGCCATCATAATGCCTGTGAATATAAGGGCCACATGCGTTCAAAACTTCACTTAAATGTACACGGCCATTACTGTCGATCCGGTTCTTCACTTTTCTTTCAATCATTCCTGCGCTTAAATTCTGGTAAATTCTCTGAATGTTTGCTTTTGCCAATCCCCTGAAATCCCTTTTCCACTTGCTGTCTCTGGCGTAACGGTATGTTGAATACATCAGCCATTCCGAGAAGGGGGTAATCAGGGTCTCGGCTCCAAGGTCTTCCAACCGCTCCACCAGATGAGCACTACAGTGCGGGTTATCGCGCATAAAAATTTCTCCTACCACAGCAATAACAGGTCGTCGTGAAACCTCAAGCCTTTCAACCCTGTCGAAAGAATCGGCTGCTTCCTCCAGGATCCCTGCCAGCCCTTTGGCTCCCTTTTCAACATCCCACACCAGTTTCTTCAGAAATTCATGATAAACTTTGTTTGTTGTGCCCTTGATGGCTTCATAAGGCCTTCGTTCCTGCAGCATTTTTCTGAGAAGGTCGGAGGCAACAAAGCCTTTCCATACAAGCAAGCGGAACTTCTGCGGGTTGTCGATAGGCATTTCGGAATAGGAATTGTCGTTGCTGGGTGAAATAATTTCAGCATCAGGAAACCCTGCCCTTTCGAAGATCTGCTTTTGAAGTTTGTTGTACTCCCCAAAACGGCAGGGCCCGTTATGGTCGGGCATGAAAAAGCTTATTTTGGAGGGATCGGTTCCGGGCTCAAGCAGCTTTTTCAGAAAACTGCCTGTAGTGGCAATCATCGGAAAGCACTCGGTTCCGGTGGTGTATTTTCTGGCTAGGTCGATCTCTTCGGAGCTTTGCATGGGAAGGACGTCAGAATCCAGGCCACAGGCGCGACAAGCCGCTGCGGCAACATAAGCCGAGTCGTTCATATAAGGGAAGTAGAGCTTTCTTCGGTTCTGTGATTTGGGCAAGGAAATCGTTGGCTCCGGCAATTTCTTTTCGGTATATTGGTTTCTATACCCCTTAAGGCTATCGAGAAAAGCTTCGTAACGCGTTATCATGCCCGCGTCGGCGCTGTGCTCATCGACCTCAAGTTGGAGAAAAGGTTTACCTTTCATTTCCTTCTGAACGAAATGGTGGAGGAAGGAATCCGGCCCGCAGCGGAAGTTGCCCAAATAAACCCCAAAGAGCCTCTTGTCGTAGGCAACAATCCGCGCTGCTGACAAGATCTTTTGTCCGTTTGGCCAATACATATTTTTGTAATCACTGAAAATTTCCTGCTCCGAGAGGGGAAGAAAGTCCATCGGGATCGGAATAACATCCATGTTTATGAGTTTCTCCACCAGATTGAGGTTCAGCGCGGGATCGCCCGAATTATAGGGCCGACTGATCACAACAAGGGCCTGCTTGTCTTTTGGGAGGTTTTCAAGTATTTGCTTCCCCTTGTCTGAAACGGCTCTCTCAAAGTTCTCCTGTGCCAACTCCCCCAGAGATAAGGCTTTGAGGCATGCCGTTCGGGAAATCCCGAAATGCTCCTTCATAAACCCTGCAAGCTGGCTTTTCACCGCTCCCCGGTAACGGAAATGAAGCACGGGGGTGAGAAGTTTATCCGTAATATCTTTCCGGCTATGAAACGCTGCCTTTACCATAAAGGAATAGGTCTGAACCCAGGGGCAATTGCAGTTCGATGTAGGGTTCGATTCATCCGTCTTGTTGTTTATAATGAATGGAGCAAAAATATAATCCACACCCATTTCAACCAGATCGAGAATATGGCCATGCATAACCTCAACGGGGAAGCAGGTCTCTGCCACAAGGGTTTCCATCGATCGGGTAATGATGGCTTTGGTAGTCTCGCCCGACACAACAACCCGGAACCCCAGGCTTTCGAAAAACGTTCTCCAGAGCGGAAACTGTTGAAAGTAAACCATTAATCCGCGAGGGATGCCTATGGTTTTCCCGCCTGTATTTTTCAGGGGATTGTAATCGCCCTGCAGTAAACCAAGCCTTTCAGCAAAGTAATTCGGGACGTCTTTTCCTTTGCCTTTCCTATCAGACATTTCATAAAAATCGCACCGGCCCCCATAATAAAGAGGTTTCTTCTCCCCTTCAATCCGTATTCTCCGGATGTCGCAGCGATTGTTGCAACGTTTGCATTCGAAATTATCGCTGGTGTAGCTGCGGTTTCGCACATCGAAGCCCTTGAACTTTGTTTGCTGCCCAGGACTCATGGAATCTCTGGCAAGCATTGCTGCACCTATAGCTCCGGTGACATCGAAATGCGGGGGAACAATGATGGGTTTTCCTGTGACGTTTTCAAAGGCAGCAACCACCGACTTGTTGTTTGTTACGCCTCCCTGAAAAAATATTTTATTGCCGACAGGTTTATTCCCAACCACCCGGTTCAGGTAGTTGTGTACAATTGAATATGCCAGGCCTGCTACCAGGTTTTCCTTTGTTTCCCCTTTTTGCGAATGTGAATTAAGGTCGGATTCCATAAACACGGTACAACGTTCGCCCAATTTGGCAGGACAGGAGGATGAGAGTGCCATGCACCCGAATTCTCCAACGATGTTGATCCCAAGCTTTTCTGCCTGTTCCTCAAGAAAGGAACCTGTTCCGGCAGCGCAGACCTTGTTCATCTCGAAATCAACCACTACACCATTCTGAATGCGGATATACTTGGAATCCTGCCCGCCAATCTCAAAAATTGTGTCAACCGTCGGGTCATAGGCAATTGCAGCAGTTGCCTGAGCCGTGATTTCATTTCGAATAGCATCGGCGCCAATAAAGTCGCCAGTAAGATACCTCCCCGATCCGGTTGTTCCGGCAGCTTTCACAATCACGCGGTCACCAATTTCATCATAGATCTCGCTGATTCCCCGTTGAATAGCTTCAAGAGGCTTGCTTGCCGTTGGAAGGTAACGACGGGCAACCACACGATTTTGATCGTCGATGAGAACCACATTGGTGCTCAGTGAGCCAACATCCAGGCCCAGATATACCTCAATCTTTTTTTTGTTTCGGGGGATAAACACCCGCTTGTCAATCGAAGCTTTGGATTCCACAAGCCTGTCGAGGGAAAATCTGTCGCGCCGGTCCGATTCGAGATAAGCGGTCAAGGCCCCACTTCCCATAAAAGGTTTATAATCCTTGCTGTTTTCAAGGGCATATTGTATTGCCCCGAGGGCCCCCATCGAAGCGTGGTATTGCGATACGATCAGTTCCCCATTGCCTAAACCCAGAACCTCTCTGAATGCCCTCACCATTCCCTGGTTCGCAGCGACTCCCCCATTGAAAAGCACAGGCGGGTTTATCTGTTTTCCGCGCCCGAGGGAACTTTTCAGATTTCTGGCAACCGCGAAGCATAAGCCGGCAACGATATCCGACACAGGGGTTGCGACTTGCTGAAGGTGGATCATGTCACTTTTGGCAAATACGCTGCATCTCCCGGCAATCCTTGGCGGATTTTCGGATTTCAGTGCCAGGTCGCCAAACTCGTTTTCAATGGACACTCCGATTCTTCGTGCCTGCTGATCAAGAAACGAACCTGTTCCTGCCGCGCATAGGTTATTTAACGAAAAATCGGCGAGTGAGGAGCTATGGATCCCGTTCTTCCGATCCATAAAAATCAGTTTCGAATCCTCCCCTCCCATCTCAATGATTGTTTTAACCTCAGGGAACAATTTGGAGACCGAGGTCGACTGGGCAATTATCTCATTGATAAAAATCCCACCCGTCAGTTCTGCAGCAAGTTTGCCACCGGTGCCGGTATATGCCATCTTACCGAGATTCTTTTCAGGAAAGGAAATGAATAGCTCAGAAAGTGTGCTTCCAAGAACCTCAAAGGGTCTTCCCCGGGTATAGATATAACGATGTTCTATAATCTCTCCTGTTTCGCTTACTATGGCCACATTAAGCGAAATGGACCCGATGTCGATACCGACATGGAAGGCGGAGGTATGTCTGTTATCAAATGACAGACGCGTTTCTGAAGAGGGTCGATTTTGCCCCATGACTGAAATGCTTAGTCAATAAGTATGAAATTTATGAAATCCATTTCAGAAATCCAAACTCAGGAGAGGTTTTGTTTTAAAAAAGCTTAGTTTTTTTGAGGATTCATTTTTACAGTTCCATTGCCTATCCCCCGAAAAAAAGAAATACCTGAGTTTACAAAACCCTGACAGCAATGAGATAGGTTATAACAGAAACAGAAGCGGCCAAAACCGTTCCCCAGATTAAATCCACTATAGTAACCAGGATCGGCCAATCCCTGACTGTTGCAAGATTGGTTAAATCGTAAGTGGCATAGGTAACAAGCCCGAAGAAGGCGCCATACAAAAGAGCATGAACCCATGATTGCTTTAGAAAAGCAGGAGAGATGACAAACGCCACCAATCCCCCGATAAACAAAAGATAGAATATTATTGCAGCGGTCCAGTTAACATCGGGCTTCATGAGAAATCCGATTTGCTGACGGTAGAAATTCTTAGCTATCAGTCCGAGCCAAACCATATCGATGGCAAAGAAAACGGGAAGGGCAATGAGGTAGAGTTTGAGGAACATGGTAATTTGGTAATTTGAAAATGAGTTAATTTGAAAATTAAGCACTTAGGCAATTTGAAAATTTGATGATGTTTTGTTTGGAAATGAGAATTATGAGAATGCAAGTTACGATATTTAATCCTTGGTTCCGAAACGTAATTTCTGCTAATCATTCCTTTTTGGTATGAAAAAAGGGACACCGAAACCGGCATCCCTTTTCTAATAAGAATTTAGAAATTATTTCACAAGGAATTTACCTGTAAACCTGCCTTCCGGAGCATCCAGCGACATGAAGTACATACCTTTGCCAAGGGAGCTGATGTCAATCGATTCCGATACATTATTCATATAGCGTGAAATCATAACTGCGCCACTGGCATTAACAACCTTCAACTGACCCTTGCTTACATCTTTCAAACCGGAGATTCTCACAAAATCTTTAGCCGGATTGGGATATATTCCAAGTTGGCTTGCATCTGCAAATTTATTGGCTATTCCTGTTGTCTCAGAAGGAATTAGAACCGCATCAATTACATGTACCACGCCATTATCTGCTTTGATATCGGCAACTGATACTTTTGCCCCATTGATATAGACCCCTTCGTTTGTAATGTCAACTGTTACTGTTGTTCCCTGAAGAGTAGTGATTATTTGTCCGTCAGTTAGATCGCCCGACATAACCTTGCCACTTGCAACATGGTAAAGGAGGATGTTTGCCAGATCACCTGTTGGATCGGCCAGCAATGCCTCAACGGTACCTGCGGGCAATAAATCAAAGGCTGCGTTGGTCGGAGCAAACACGGTGAACGGGCCTATACCTGACAGGTCATCGGCAAGTTCAGCGGCAATTACGGCTGCCTCAAGTGTAGAGTGGTCGGCACTGTTTACAATAATATCGACTACAGTAGTTAATTCAGGTTTACTAATATTGTCAAAGTAAACTGTTGTTCCGGAAGTTCTGGTGCCTGGGAAATCAGGGAAAATAACTATTCTGTTATATGAGAACCCGATAAGTGCACTCAGATCGAATACAATCTCTTCCCACTGGTTGGTAAGGGTATTGGAAACTTTCAACTCGGTTACAGGTCCACCGTTTGTGCTGGCTTCAACCTTAAAACCAACCGGGCTGATTATTGATTTCCAAACCATCATTTTCACCTTATAGGACGTTGAGGTAAATTCTACCGGTCCATAAGAATCTGAAAACGCTCCTGCCCAAGGATCAGCGCCATCGTTTACAAGAAACTTCAATACATTATCTGAAGTGTTGGCTCCGGATTTATCGGGATTGGCAATAACCATAAAGTCAGAAGGGTTACCTGCTCCATTTGCAAATACTTCCCAGCTGGCATCTGTTTCAGCTTCAAAGTCAATTGGGAAAGCAGCATCTGCAGGGGGAAGTAAAACCGCATCGATAACATGCACAACGCCATTGTCGGCAGCTATGTCAGCAACGGTTACTTTCGCTCCATTGATAAAAACACCTGCCTCGGAAATAGTGACCGTGGCTTTTTTACCGTTCAGGGTAGTGACCATCATGTTGTTTGCTAAATCGG
>JAIFNN010000036.1 GCA_020047715.1 Bacteroidota bacterium
CGACCAACAATAACAGCACGGTCGAGATCCTGAACCGCACCAGCCACAATTTCGCTGGCAGAAGCGGATCCCTCATCGATCATTACAATAAGTTTCCCTTTTTGAAATTCTCCGCGATCAGTGGAATAATAGTTATGCCTCGGATTTTTTGCTCCCTCGGTATATACAAGCAGGTTTTTACCGGAAATAAACTGGTCGGCCAACTCAACGGCTATACGCAGGTATCCCCCGCCATTTCCTGAAAGGTCCAGAATAAGGTTTTGCAAGCCCTCCTCCTTTAGCTTTGAAATGGCATTGTAAAATTCGGTTACCGAAGTCATAGAAAACCGCGAGAGCTTAATGTAACCGGTCCTGTCGTCAACCATGTAGGATGCATCAATGCTGTAAATAGGAATTTCATCCCGGGTAATGGTGAAGTCGAGCAAACCGGGAACGCCCTTCCTCATAACGGAGATAGTTACCTTAGTTCCCTTTTTGCCTTTTAGCTTTTTCTGCACATCGGCATTTGTAATTCCAACGCCTGCCTCCAGATTGCCATCAATTTTAATAATCCGGTCACCGCCTCTGACCCCAACCCTTTCAGAAGGTCCGCCGGAAATAGTATTTATTATGAATACAGTGTCTTTAAGAATATTAAAGCTTACGCCAATTCCCTCGAAATTACCATCGAGAGGTTCCTGCATCGCATTTACATCTTCTTTGCTTAAATAGGAGGAATGCGGGTCGAGATCGTGAAGCATCTGAATAATAACCTCCTCAACCAGCTTATTCTGGTTAACCGTGTCGACATAAAAGTTTGAAATTTTTTCAAACACTTCCCCGAATTTCAGAGATTGTTCCGAAAACTGAGCATGGGTAGTTAATATACAAGAAACCGATAATAACAGACTTCCAATAATTCTCCGTGCGTTCATAATGCTAAATTTATTTATTCCCACTCAATTGTTGCAGGGGGTTTGGAACTAATGTCATAAACCACCCTGTTAATCCCCTTCACTTTATTTATTATATCGTTCGATACTTTTGCCAGAAATTCATAGGGCAGGTGCGACCAATCTGCTGTCATTCCATCGGTTGAACCTACTGCCCTAAGCGCAACAACATCCTCATAGGTTCGTTCATCGCCCATAACACCCACCGACTGAACCGGGAGAAGTATCGCTGCAGCCTGCCACACCTGGTTGTACAGGCCGGATTCTTTCAATCCCCTGATATAAATATCATCGGCTTCCTGCAGAATCCTAACTTTTTCAGGAGTAACATCCCCCAGGATTCTGATACCAAGTCCCGGCCCGGGAAAAGGATGTCGGTTCAGAAGATCGGGTGATAAGCCCAAAGCTGTTCCCACCCTTCGAACCTCGTCTTTAAAAAGGAGTTTCAAAGGTTCAACGACCTTCAGATGCATTTTTTCAGGAAGACCACCCACGTTATGATGTGATTTGATAGTTGCTGAGGGCCCGTTAACCGAAACCGATTCAATAACATCAGGATATATAGTGCCTTGTCCGAGCCATTTCACATCTTTGATTTTATGAGCTTCCACATCAAAAACCTCAATGAAATTACGTCCAATAGTCTTCCTTTTCTTTTCGGGATCAACTATCCCCTTAAGATCGTCCATAAACTTTTGCGACGCGTCGACACCGATAACGTGGAGACCCATTCCCATGTAGGAATCAAGCACAGACTGGAATTCGTTTTTTCGTAAAAGACCGTTATCGACGAATATACAGGTTAGGTTTTTTCCAATTGCTTTATGCAAAAGGGTTGCCGCCACAGTTGAGTCAACCCCACCTGACAGGCCCAGAACAACTTTGTCGTTTCCGACAGTATCCTTCAATTGTGCAACAGTAGACTCAATAAATGAAAGGGGCGTCCAATCCTGGGTACACCCACAGATTTCACCAACAAAATTTTTCAGAATTGCAGATCCGTCAGTAGTATGGTAAACCTCCGGGTGAAACTGAAGTCCAAAAGTGTTTTCATCTTGAACGGCAAACGCACCAACTTTGATATCGCCGGTACTGGCGATGATTTTGTAGTTTTCGGGCAATGTCACAATTGTATCTCCATGCGACATCCAGACCTGAGAATCTGTTCCCACGTTTTTCAACAGGGGATTTGAACCATCGATAAAACCGAGATTTGCGCGACCATATTCGCGCGTGTTCGATGGAGCCACTTCTCCCCCGAAATAATGGGCAAGGTACTGAGCACCGTAACAGATTCCGAGAATAGGTATTTTTCCTTTGAAATTCCGAATGTCGGGAATCGGAGCCTTGGCATCCCGAACCGAAAATGGGCTTCCCGACAGAATCACTCCTTTAACCGTTTCGTCGGGTGCAGGGAAATGGTTAAAAGGATAAATTTCGCAATACACACTAAGCTCTCTTACTCTTCGTGCAATAAGCTGGGTATATTGAGAACCGAAATCAAGGATTAGAATTTTTTCTTTCACAAAAACCTGTTGTTAAATTAGTTTGCAAATTTACTATTAATTCCTCAAACCGCCTTGTTAAATTCACTCCTCTGGAATATTTTCAGTTCTGGTCCGTTCAACTTCAAAGACATCTCCGTCGTTTACCGCCACTGAATTCGAAAAGATGCTTTGTGCCTCCAAAAGCAAACCATCCGTGGATTTATAGCGGGATGAAAAATGGCCTAAAAGCAATTTGCGTGCGTTGCAAATCCTGGCAATCTCGGCAGCTTGCACAGAGCTAGAATGTCCTGTTTTAGCAGCAAGGTCCTCATCGTCTTTCGAGAAAGTCGATTCATGGTACAGGAGATCGACTTCCTGCAAAAATTCGGAAAGGCCGGGATCGAAGGCCGTATCGGAGCAATAGGCGTATGACCTTGGCTTCCATGGAGGTAGGGTAAGCTGTTCATTGGCTATGATGGTTCCATCGCTTTGAACCAGGTCGTCGCCCTTTTTGATTTTATGAATGTTTTCGATACCTGGTTTAAACCTGTCAATTGCCTCCTTTTTCAGATTAAGCTCTGCCGTCTTTTCCTTAAAAAGGAATCCGCAGGTTGGAACCCGGTGCTTCAAAGGGAAACTAAAAACCTCCATCCTCTCGTCTTCAAAAATCAGCATTTCCCGGGTATAACCCAATGGGTGAACCTTGATGCGGTAGGATTGCTCGGTTCCAAAATACCTCTCATAAAACAGAACCATTTCCCGAATCTCGCCAGGACCGTGGATATGCAGTTCATTTTTACGGCCCAAAAGCTGGAAACTCGAAAGAAGTCCAAAAAGCCCGAATAAATGGTCGCCATGAATGTGACTTATAAATATGCGGTTAATTTTGGCAAATCCAAACTTAAACCTTCGCAGCTGGATTTGTGTACCTTCTCCACAGTCGATTAAAAAAAACCGCTCATTCACATTGAGCAAATGAGCGGTTGGGAAACGTTTTGACGTGGGCATTGCAGAACTACTGCCCAATATAGTTAAAGAAAATTTCACTTAAAGAATTAGCTAGCCAACGTTTTTAATCGTTTTCTGAGCTTCCTCGATAGTTCCGGTTATGTTAAGCACCGTATCCAGTTGGGAAATTGTGATTAATCGTTCCACAGCATCATTCAATCCGGTTAAGACAAAAGTGCCGTTAGAATTTTTACATAAGCGATTTGCTACCAGGATAGCACTCAGACCAGAAGAATCACAATAGCGACAATTACTTAGGTCGAGTATTATATTCTTTTCGCCATTGCCAGAAACAAGCACCAGTTCAGATTTTAAGGTCGGAGCGATGTGAGTGTCCAGTTTTTCTTCCAATACTTTGATTAAAGTATGGTTTTCAAATTTTTCAATTTGGAATTCCATTGCAGATGGTTTTAATTTAACAAAGCTAATTTATGAATTTTCTTCATCATTTGCATCAGCTTTCTTCTTTTTTTGACTCTTTTCCATCTTATCTTTCAAAGCAGCCAATTCAGAGATGTCTCCGAGTGTTGTCTTTTCGAGTGTGGCCGTGAGGTTCCGCTGTACTTTCTTAGTTGTTGCCTGCTGAGTTTTTTCTTTGGTTTCCTCAACATTTTTCTTTTCATCTTCAAAAACACGGGTGTGGGAAAGCACAATTTTCTTGGATCCTTTTGAAAATTCCATCACTTTGAAAGGTAATTTCTCCTCAACTTTAGCCTGCTGACCGTTTTCTTTGATCAGATGTTTCTGGGAAACGAATCCTTCTACACCGTAAGAAAGAGTAACGATAGCTCCTTTATCGGTCATTTCAACGATAGTTCCTTCATGAACCGAGTCAACTTCGAAGAGTGTTTCGAATACGTCCCAAGGATTTTCTTCCAGTTGTTTGTGTCCAAGGCTGAGTCTTCTGTTGTCTTTATCGATTTCAAGAACAACGACTTCAACATCAGCGCCTATGGAAGTAAATTCTGCAGGGTGCTTGATTTTGCGGGTCCATGAAAGATCGGAAATGTGTATCAGACCATCCACGCCTTCTTCGATTTCAACAAATACACCAAAATTGGTGAAATTGCGGACCTTAGCAGTATGTTTGCTTCCGATAGCATATTTCTCAGCGATCATATCCCATGGGTCGGCTTTCAGCTGTTTGATACCCAAAGACATTTTTCTTTCCTCACGATCGAGGGTAAGAACAACAGCCTCAACTTCATCGCCAACCTTCATGAATTCCTGAGCGCTTCTCAGATGCTGTGACCATGACATTTCGGAAACGTGGATCAAGCCCTCAACTCCGGTAGCAATTTCAACAAATGCACCATAGTCAGCCATAACCACTACTTTTCCTTTAACGGTATCACCAATTTTCAGGGTTTCACTAAGTGAATCCCATGGGTGAGATGTGAGTTGTTTCAGACCAAGAGCAATTCTCTTTTTGTCATCATCGAAATCGAGAATAACAACGTTGAGTTTCTGGTCGAGCTGAACGATTTCTTCAGGGTGGTTTACACGGCCCCATGAGAGGTCGGTAATGTGGATCAAGCCGTCTACGCCGCCAAGATCGATGAATACACCGTATGAAGTGATATTTTTAACGGTACCTTCAAGAACCTGACCTTTTTCGAGTTTGGCAATGATTTCCTTTTTCTGCTGTTCGAGTTCAGCTTCAATAAGTGCTTTGTGAGAAACAACAACGTTTTTGAATTCGTGGTTGATTTTCACCACTTTGAATTCCATTGTCTTCCCAACAAACGCATCATAATCGCGAATAGGTTTAACATCGATCTGCGAACCCGGGAGGAATGCTTCGATTCCGAATACGTCGACAATCATACCACCTTTGGTTCTGCATTTGATGTAACCTTTAATAATTTCATCCTGTTCAAGAGCGGAGTTAACCCGATCCCATGAACGCATTGCTCTGGCTTTCTTGTGAGAAAGCAAAAGCTGGCCTTTTTTGTCTTCTTTGCTCTCAACGTAAATTTCCACCTTATCGCCGGGTTTTAGGTCCGGGTTGTAGCGGAATTCGTTTAAACTAACAATACCTTCGGATTTGTATCCGATGTTAATTACAACTTCCCTCTTGTTCATGGAGATAACTGTACCATCGATACATTCATTCTCGGCAACAGTAGACAGGGTTTCGTCGTAGAGATCTGAAAATTTCTTCCGGTCTTCAGGTTTGTAATCGTCGTGCTTGTTGTTGATAACAGCCCAATCGAAATCCTCAAAACCCACATTGCCACTTGACTTAACGCTGGGTGCGCTAACTTTTTCGGTAGCGGTTTTTTCAACAGATGTTTCTGTTGTATTTTCGGCAACTACTTCAGGAACTTCTTCAGCTTGTACCGAGGGAGTTTCTTCTGCAACCGGTTCTGCTTTTTCCTCGCTTACTTCCTGTTTGTCTTCAGCGGGATCAGCTGTGAACTCAACTTCATTTACTTCAGTTTGTTCAACTTCGTTGTTTACAACACTCTCTGTGGCTTCTACATTCTCCAGAGTAGCATCTTTTTCGTTTTCTGTCATTTAGGTAATAAAATTTTTAAAAATAAGTTAGACATTATGTTGATTTTTCGAGCCGCAAAGGTAAGATTTTCTTTTTTAAATCAGCAAAAATCCGATGCAATATTATTACATAAGACATTCTCTGTTTTTTTCAAAAAAACCGGAATTTCAGGAAAAATAACCGAGCGCAGCTTCTGGCTGATTGCAAATACTTAAATTACATGCTGTTAAGACAGTAATTCGGGAAATGAGAAATTTCCATTTGTTGTCCGACTTGGCACTTTTTCCCGCTTTCAGAATTAAAAAAATATAAAACATATATCAGTGGCCTTACAGAATAATTAAAAAAGTTAAATTTGGATTCGAAAAAAAATGACTCTTAAATGAAAATAGCAATAATTGGTACCGGCTATGTCGGTCTTGTATCCGGCACTTGTTTCGCTGAAACAGGTATAACGGTTACCTGTGTGGATATTGATGAAAACAAGATAAGCAAATTGAAACAAGGCATTGTGCCCATCTTTGAGCCAGGTCTTGAGACGATGATTGAAAACAACGTGTCAAAGGGGCGCTTATTCTTCAGTACAGACATTCGCGAAAGCATAATTGATTGTGATGCGGTGTTTATTGCTGTTGGGACTCCCCCGGATGAAGATGGGAGTGCAGACCTTAAATATGTGCTTGCGGTTGCTCATGAGATCGGTCGGTATATGCAAAACTACCTGGTAGTTATTAATAAAAGCACAGTTCCAATTGGGACTGCAAAAAAAGTTAAGGCGGCTGTACAGGAGGAACTCACAAAGAGAAAATCCGATCTTGAATTCGATGTGGCTTCGAATCCCGAGTTTCTTAAAGAAGGGGCAGCCATAAACGACTTTCTGAAACCCGACAGGATTGTTGTTGGGGTTGAATCGGAACGGAGCGAGAAAATCATTCAGCGCCTGTACAAAGCATTTCTGCTGAATGGCCACCCATTGCTGTTGATGGATATCCCCTCGGCCGAGTTAACAAAATATACTGCCAATGCCATGCTGGCTACCAAGATCAGCTTTATGAACGACATTGCCAATCTTTGCGAGATTGTTGGAGCGGATGTAAACATGGTTCGCAAGGGGATTGGAAGCGACAGCCGAATTGGCAGCAAATTTCTTTATGCCGGTGTAGGTTATGGCGGAAGCTGTTTTCCAAAGGATGTCAAGGCTCTGATAAGCACTTCCGAAGAGAATAATTACTCCCTCGAAATTCTCAAAGCTGTTGAAAATGTAAATGAAAGGCAGAAACACGTGCTCAGCGGGAAAATATTCAAGCACTTTGGAAGGAATCTGAAAGGGAAGACCTTTGCACTGTGGGGATTGAGTTTCAAGCCCCAAACCGACGACATGCGCGAAGCGCCCTCCCTCGTTATTATTGAACAACTTCTTGAGGCCGGTGCCAGCGTAAAGGCGTACGATCCGGTAGCCATGGAGGAAGCGAAGCACAAACTGGGCAGCCGCATAATCTACTCAAAGGACATGTATGAAGCTCTGATTGATGCCGATGCGCTTGCAATTGTTACGGAATGGTCGGAATTCAGAGTACCGAATTATAAGGTCATGGAAAAACTCCTGCTCAAAAAAGTTGTTTTCGATGGCAGAAATATTTATGATCCCCACGAGATGAAGGAAAACGGATACACCTATTATAGTATCGGCCGCGAAACCATTAATCAGGAAAAACCATGAAGAGAATTTTAGTAACCGGTGGAGCCGGATTTATAGGTTCTCATTTATGCGAAAGACTGCTTAATGAAGGCAACGAGGTTATTTGTCTTGACAATTACTTTACCGGATCGAAAAAAAACATCGTACACCTGCTCGACCATCCGTATTTTGAAATGGTTCGTTCGGATGTTACTATGCCTTTCTATGCAGAGGTTGACGAGATTTATAACCTTGCATGCCCTGCCTCACCCATACACTACCAGTATAATCCCATTAAAACCATCAAAACTTCAGTGATGGGTGCAATTAATGTATTGGGATTGGCTAAACGGGTAAAAGCAAAGATTTTGCAGGCATCTACAAGTGAGGTTTATGGCGACCCACAAATCCATCCCCAGCCCGAAGAGTATTGGGGTCATGTGAACCCGATTGGTCCCCGATCCTGTTACGACGAAGGAAAACGTTGTGCAGAGACCCTATTTATGGACTATCATAATCAGAATAAAGTAAGAATCAAGATCGTTCGGATCTTTAATACCTACGGTCCCCGGATGCACCCTCATGATGGAAGGGTAGTTTCAAACTTTATCGTTCAGGCACTTAACAATGAACCCATTACGATTTATGGTAACGGCAGCCAGACCCGAAGCTTCCAGTATGTTGATGACCTTGTGGAAGGATTCATTCGAATGATGGGAACCGACGACACTGTTATAGGCCCCATTAACATTGGTAATCCGGTGGAATTTACTATTTTGCAGCTTGCAGAGATGATAATAAATATGACTGGTTCATCCTCCCCCTTGATTAATATGCCGCTACCCAAAGACGATCCAATCCAAAGGCGGCCTGTAATTGACAAGGCCAGCGCGATTCTTGGAGGCTGGAAACCACAGGTGCAATTGGAAGAAGGGCTTAGCAAGACTATTGAGTATTTCAGGAGTGTTAAAGAGTAGAAGTTCTTTAAGAACCATAACACCTATTATATAACTTTAATAATTCAGTATTTAGAGTTGGGAATTTTTTGTTGTTTGAGATTTTAGGGAATATACAAACATTACAATAACAAACATTACAAACATACGACCATGAAAGGAATAATTTTGGCTGGAGGCTCCGGCACTCGTTTATATCCCATTACAAAAAGCATTTCAAAACAGATTATCCCGGTTTACGACAAACCGATGATTTATTACCCATTATCGGTGCTAATGTTAGCGGGAATTAAAGAAATTCTGATAATATCGACCCCAAAAGATCTTCCCTTGTACAGGGAGTTATTGGGAGACGGCAGCCAGCTTGGAATCGAGCTTAGTTATGCCGAACAGCCCTCTCCCGATGGGCTTGCTCAGGCCTTTTTAATTGGCGAGAAATTCCTGGGCAATTCGCCAGCATGCCTTATTCTCGGTGACAACATTTTCTATGGACACGGTTTTGGGAGAACGCTGGTTGAAACATCCAGGATATCAAGTGGGGCTGTGGTTTTCGGATATTATGTTACGGATCCGGAAAGATACGGGGTGGCTGAATTCGATGAAAAAGGCAACGTATTGAGTCTCGAAGAGAAACCACTTGAACCCAAATCGAATTATGCAGTTACCGGGCTTTATTTCTACGACAACACGGTTGTTGAAAAAGCAAAGTCCCTAAAACCCTCCCCAAGAGGAGAACTCGAAATCACCGATCTGAATAAATTATACCTTAAAGAAGGTAGTCTGCATGTGAAACTCATGGGCCGTGGAATGGCCTGGCTCGATACAGGAACGCAGGAAAGCCTGCTCCAGGCTTCCAATTACATTTATACCATAGAAAAGCGTCAGGGCTTAAAGATTTCCTGCATTGAAGAAATCGCTTTCAAAAGGGGATTTATCGACAAATCCCAGTTACTTAAACTTGCCAAAGAACTGGGTAAGAGTCAGTACGGAGAATATCTTGTGAATATTGCAAATGAAAAGATTTTGACCTTTAACTCTTAATTGCACTTAGAAACAAAGCCATAATTATGGCAGCGCATGCAATACATAAAGTTATAAAATATCAGAAGCCCAAGTCGACAAGTTTTAAAAGATTTACCATATTAATGAAGTAGAGCAAATGCTAGTTAAAAAAACAGAAATTCCCGGGTTGTTGATCTTTGAGCCCAAGGTTATGGAAGACAGCCGGGGATATTTTTTCGAGAGTTATAACAAAGAAAAGATGAGTTCTGCGGGAATCAGTGTCGAGTATGTACAAGACAACCAATCCAAATCGCAGTATGGGGTTATCAGAGGACTGCACTACCAAAGGAATCCTTATGCCCAATCCAAACTTGTAAGGGTATTGGACGGAAAGATTTATGATGTGGCTGTTGATATGAGGAAGGGCTCTCCCACTTATGGGAAATGGTTTGGACTGGAGTTGAATTCCGACAACAAACTGCAGCTTTACATTCCAAAAGGTTTCGCCCACGGTTTCTCCGTTCTGAGTGAAACGGCCATTGTGCTTTACAAGTGCGATGTTCTTTATCATCCGTCATCGGAGGGAGGCGTTCAGTGTATGGATCCCGCTTTGAATATCGATTGGAAAATTGAGGCTGGAAAAGAAATCATTTCCCCCAAAGATTTAAAACAGCCGGTTTTCGAAAAAGCCGATCACAACTTTAGTTTCGAAGGTTAAATTTGCAATCCGGAGACACAAGCCATGACAAAAATCTTAGTATGCGGAGCAAAAGGACAACTTGGTTCATCATTCAGGGAACTGGAAACTGAGAATCGTAATTTTAGTTTTGATTTTACCGACATTGAAGAACTTGATATTCTCGACCTTGTTTCCCTAAACCTCTATGTTAAGGAAACCAATCCTGATTACGTTATTAATTGTGCAGCATATACCCTGGTCGACAAGGCTGAAACCGATAGGGAAAAGGCTTTTCTTTTAAATGCCGAGGCCGCCAACAATTTGCTCATCGCATCCCATCACTGCCATGCAAGATTGATTCACATTTCAACCGATTATGTTTTTAACGGTCGTGCCCACAGCCCTTATAAAGAAACCGACCTCCCTGATCCTGACTCGGTTTATGGGCTAAGCAAACTCAAGGGGGAAATGTATCTCGCTGATGACGATTCAGCAATAATTATAAGGACATCCTGGTTGTATTCAAATTTTGGGCACAATTTCCTAAAGACTGTGCTGCGCCTTGGAAGCGAAAGGCCTGAAATCAGAATGGTTTTTGACCAGATTGGTACTCCAACATATGCGGGTGATCTGGCAGAGGCAATTCTTCAAATCATAAAAAAAAGCGAGCAGAGTTCCTCGGCATTCAAATCAGGTGTTTATCATTATTCAAACGAGGGAGTAGCCAGTTGGTACGATTTTGCAAAGGAAATAGTTGATCTCGGGGGATTGAAAACAAAAACGCTGCCCATAGAAACCTTTGAATATCCCCTTCCCGCACCCAGACCGCAATATAGTGTGTTGAATAAAAGAAAAATACGTGATACATTTGGGATAACTATCAGACATTGGAAGGATGCTCTTGTGGAGTGCATGGGAAAGAGCTAAAAAGCTGGAACAAATCCGCATCCGCTTGGCAAGTGACGAGGCTGGGCGAGAAACTGAAAATGAGCCAGATTGCTGGCGGGCGATTCGTTTAGTAACTTAATACAAATAAAAATATGGAAAACACTGAAATGTTAACAACCGTAAGGGCAAAGGCAAAAATGTGGCTTGGTGAAGAATTTGATATCGAGACACGAAACAGTGTTAAGCACATGCTCGAACAGGATGAAAAGGAACTTATCGAATCATTTTACAAAGATCTTGAGTTCGGAACCGGCGGACTGAGAGGTATTATGGGAGCCGGGACCAACCGTATGAATATTTATACTGTAGGGATGGCAACGCAGGGGCTTTGCAATTATGTAAAAAAAGAATTTGCACATGTGAAGCAGTTGAAAGTCGCCATTGCACACGATTGCAGGAATAACAGCCGTTTATTTGCCGAAACTACCGCCGAAATTTTTGCGGCAAACGGCTTTAAAGCCTATTTGTTCGACAGCCTCCGCCCCACTCCTGAGCTCAGTTTTGCCATTCGTCATTTGGGGTGTCAGACAGGGGTTGTTATTACCGCATCACACAATCCCAAAGAATACAATGGTTACAAAGCCTATTGGGATGATGGGGGCCAGATCATTGAGCCTCACGACACCAATGTTATCAAGGAGGTTGAGAAAATCAGATCGATTTCGGAGGTTAAGTTTTCCGGGGGAGAAAAGCCTGAAATCCTGGGCAGCGAGATTGATGAGATATATACC
>JAIFNN010000077.1 GCA_020047715.1 Bacteroidota bacterium
ATGGATACATATTGTGGGTGTGTATGATGGTAAGAATGCCATGATCTATTTAAATGGAGTAAAGAAAGACTCTCATCCTCTTACCGGTACTGTAAAAACCGGGCAGGTAGCTACCCTGGGCTTGGCGGGTACTTCTTATTTTCAAGGGAGCATGGATCAGGTTGAAGTTTACAGTCGGGCTTTATCTGACGAGGAAGTCCTCATGAAATACAATGCTAAACAAGCCCCTGTTGCGTTGAACCCATTAAATGTAACACTGAATTCGGCTGTAAGTGACGAAACGGATGTAAGCCTTTCATGGTCGGATGCAGTGAATTACGAGAGCAACATCATGGGATATGAAATCTACCGGGATATAACTCCGCTGCCCACAACACTTGTTGCTACCGTTGGAAACGTAACCTCCTATCTAGACCGGACTAATACCGAAAACCAACTGTTTCATTATCGTGTTAAGGCAAAAAACACCCGTGGATTACTAAGTCCGGAGTTCAGTAATGAGGTTTCAGCTACTAATACCGCAGATGTTACAAGACCCGTAGTTTTGTTTTCTACGTCCAGAGGAGACACCTCCAATCTTATTATCGAGTTCAGCGAGAAAGTTGATCCTGCATCAGCAGAAACTGTTTCTAATTATGCTATCGACCAGTCTGTTGTTGTTTTGGATGCTGAGTTATCTCTCGATCATAAAAAGGTTTTTCTTACTACAACTATACTTATGGAGCAGTCCTACAAGCTGACATTAAATAACATCCGGGATATAGCCACAGTTCCGAATACAATTCTTAGTAATACAAGGATTGTTTTCAATCATGAGAGTGCCCCTTCAGACATTGTTGCCTGGTATAAATTCAACGATCTTCCCATCGAAGGAACTGATACGCTGGTTATCGATAAATCGGTCAACTCAAATCTTGGCTTTGCTAAAAACGGACCCGAGGTGGTTGATGGCTTTCTTGGAAATGCGGTGAAGTTTGATGGTACAAAAAAACAATATGTTCAATTTGCCAATTCGCCATCATTTGATATCAACGATTCAAAGGTAACGGTCTCTGTCTGGACCAAACTAACCTATCTGCCCGTTGAAATGCCTATGGCCTTTGGACCTTTGTTCGATTCTCAGGGAGACGAATATGTGCTTTACGCCGACAGGGGAAACAGTGAACTCAGATTTAAAGTTGTTACTTCTGCAAGTGCTGAACGTCCGGGAATTCCAAACGCAGACCTTGTAACCGGTCAGTGGATCCATGTTGTCGGTGTTTATGATGGAACCAGCGCGAAAATCTACCTGAATGGAGTCCTCAAGGATAGCCATCCCATCACGGGCACAGTGAAAACCGGTACCGTTCCTGTTTTTGGGGTGAATGGAAATATTGGGACACTTTCGTACCTGACAGGTATGGTTGAAAATGTTATGGTCTTAAAGTCCGCCCTCAGCGAAACAGAGGTCTTGGAAATGTACGAAAACTATAAAGCTTTGGCAATAAACGACTGCGAAAGCTATTCCGCTACGGAGGATGTTTCGGTTTGTGAAGGCGAAACCTATGTTTTCCCCGATGGAACTTCCGGAGGTGAAGCGATGGTTCATATAAGCAATCTCAAAACCCTTTACGGATGCGACAGCACCATAACAACAAACCTTTCAGTCACGGCTGTTAATGTTTCGGTTAATCAGAACCAGAATGTATTAACAGCAAATGCTGTTGGAGCCACATTCAAATGGCTTGACTGCGACAACAACAATGCCCCAATATCCGGCGCAACCTCTGCTGAATTTACTGCTACAGTAAGCGGCAACTACGCTGTTGAGGTAACCGAAAAGGGCTGTGTTGCTGTTTCGGATTGCTACAATGTGATTATTACCGGTTTGAATATGAATGATCGCAAGGGCTTTAGTATCTACCCGAATCCCAATAACGGTCAGTTTGTTCTTGAAATGAATTCTGCGGAATTTGCCAATGCAAAAGTCGAAATTATCAATGCCCAGGGTAGGGTAGTTTATCTGAATAAAACCGCTAATTCTGACAGTCAGACCATCCGTCTGCCCTCGCCGACCAGCGGAATATATATTCTCAGGTTCCACACAGAATCGGGAATATTCAAGCAGCAGTTTATAGTTAGGTAAAGTGATCGAATAGGTTTACCCGGAAAGGCTGTTCTACCTGAACAGCCTTTCTTTTTTACTTATGCCTTGCATTTAAAAAATGCTACTTTTTTTTGTTGCACCAAAAGAATTCTAATTTTAATTATCTACTTTTGAAAAATAATCTGGTTTCCTGCTGCAATTCCTGCCGCAGGACGAAGAGGGAAGCAGGTGATCGGTTTCAATGCCGCGATTCCTGCACAGTACCCGCTGCTGTGATCCTTGTGTTTTTCCGAAGATAACTCTGCCACTGTCCGCACTTTTTATGCAAATGGATGGGAAGGCCTCCGGAATGAGGAAAGTCAGAAGACCTGCCCGATTATGCAATTATTCAAGGCTTTCGGGAAAAAAGGCCGGAGATCAGTGAGATCCCAATGTAACTGTTTTCTTCCCCGAACGTGTGAATTACTGAGTTTAGTCAATTCATTATTAACGTTTTATTTAAAAAAATCATGAAAAAAATCAGTGCTTTTGCAGTCTTTGCAGCTGCGGTCTTAATCATCTTTTCCTCCTGTGGAAAAGAAGAAAAAACTCTTAAGAGCGATGCTATTTCCTTTGAGGAAATCGTGCTTAACGAAAATGGGTATTACAATGGATCCGACGGTTCAGGAGGCTTCACCAGCGGAAACGCAAAGTTTAAAAATAGTTACAATACCGAATGGGAAAGCTGGTCGGGATTTGCAGTTTCCAACCATACTGATACAATAACCCCAAATTATAACAACCAATACAGTTCCATAGTGGGCTCCGGTGCCGGATCTTCTCAGAAATACGCTGTACTCTATTCCTTTACAGCCGACACTATTGAGTTTGTTACTCCTGCAAAGATTACCAATATCGCTATTACCAATTCCACTTATGCTTATCATACATTGAAAAACGGCAATGAAATTGCCAAGAAATTCGGCGGGGAAACAGGCAACGATCCCGACTATTTTCATTTATACATATCCGTTGTTGACGATAAAGGAACCGAGCTTGCATTTGATGACCCTATCCCGCTTGCCGACTATACCTACAGTGATAACTCACAGGATTATATAGTGAAAGAATGGATTTATTACAACCTAAGCGCGGCAGGTACTATAAAATATCTTATTTTTAGATTCGATTCTTCCGACAAATCCGCCTGGGGTATCAATACACCCACCTATGTGTGTATTGACAACCTTGTTAGTGAGTGGGAGGAGTAGGAAAACAAAAAGAAAAAAGCGAAGCAGCAGATGGGATTCATTCGAAAATATTTAATTTTTTTCCTGGTTTGGGTTTTCCCGGCCTTGTACTCCCAACTTCCCCAGGGAGGAAGGCCATTTCCCTTTTCAAGCATGAAATCGGCCGTGAAACCTATTGTTCTCAGCGGTTTCGATCTGCAAAAAGCCATCGGCGAATCCTTATCCGAAGAAGCTGTTTCAGGTAAGAAACCCTTCCGCTTCGCATGGAACTACAGTCTTGATTTCTCCCCCGAGAATTCAGGAAAATGGACCGAAATGCCCGACGGAACTCGCGTGTGGCGGATTCACCTGTCTTCCCCCGGTGCCTATGCCGTTAACGTCGATTTCAGCCGATATCGGCTCAAACCCGGAAGTATGATCTTTATTTATGCTCCCTCTCAAAGCACTTTTCTCGGGGGATTCAACCAAAAAAACAATAACGAGTCTCAAAGCCTGCCAACCTCATTCGTTTCAGGGGATGAGCTCGTTGTTGAACTGCAGATCAGCCCTGGGATCACCGATTATGGGGAACTAAAAATAGGCAGCCTGTCACATGCCTATATTGATGTTTTCAACACATCTGATCGGTATTTTGGCGCTTCCGGCGATTGCAATGTGGATGTTAACTGTACGGAAGGTGACGATTGGCAGATTGTTAAAAAAGCGGTATGCCGCATTATTTTCAAAACGGGTTCAAGTACCGAGCTTTGCACGGGTACTCTTGTCAATAATGTCAGGCAGGACACTATTCCGTATTTGCTCACTGCAAATCACTGCATACGTTTTGTCACTCAGGCCCAGTCTGCCGTGTTTTATTTTGGGCACGAAGTCGATACCTGTGGAAAGCAGTTTATTTCTTCATCCTATTCGCTGGCAGGTTCGGAACTGCTCGCAACATCCGACAGCATCGATTTTAGTTTGCTGCGCTTATCAGAAACTCCACCGGAAGAACACAAACCCTATTATGCGGGCTGGTCTGTTTCGAAAATTCCGGCAACCAGTGTTGTGTGCATACACCACCCTCAGGGCGATGTGAAAAAAATAAGCATCGACAACGGTCCTGTAACAGCCGAATATCAAAACCCTATTCCGCTCGACCTTCACTGGCTCTATGACGAATCTCTGCCACAAGCTTTCTGGCGTGTTATTAAATGGGAAACCGGGACTACCGAAGGCGGTTCGTCGGGCTCTCCTTTATTTAACCAAAATCAGCTTATCGTTGGTAACCTTACCGGGGGACAGGCAGATTGCTCGAATTCCGTAAATGATTACTATTCGAAGTTTCATATGGGCTGGGATTATTACTCCAATTATTCAAAACAACTTAAGCACTGGCTTGACCCGGAGTCAACAGGAATAACAAATCTTGTCGGCTTTAATCCCTATGGACAGAATATAATTCAATATGCCAGCCGTTTTAGCGTATTCCCCAATCCCGCTTCTTCACAGGTCACTTTTGAAACCGACAGTTTGGATATTTCCGGAGGGGTCCTTTCCGTTTATTCGCTTACGGGCAAAAAAATGGCCCAATACAATATTAAGGAATCCACAAGACTCTCCTTCAATGTTTCATCCTTCAACCAGGGAATGTATATTCTGGAATTCAGAAAAGGAGAAATTTATGAACGAAAACGTCTGGTAGTTATAAATCCCCTGAAATAGTGCTTCTCCCGCTAAAGGTTAACAATATATGGTTGTTCAAATGATACTGCGTGAATATAGGAGTCGAGAAAAGTCCGTATTTGCTTTTAGGATATTCTTTTATGGCCTTATGATGCTTGCTACTTCCTGTTCATCCCCTGAAAAAAGAACTGCAAACTCCCAAACCGAGCATTCCTATGCAAAGGGATTTGAAATAATTAGCTTTGCGGGATTCAAGCAGGTGGAGGTGAAAAATCCCTGGCAGAAGTCCAAAGGAAATAGTTTCACATACATACTCTCACCCCATCCGGAAAACCTGCCCGATTCGCTTCTCAAGAAAACAGTTATTAAAACACCTGTTGAAAAAGTTGTGGTTTTCTCATCCACCCATGTGGGATTTCTGGCTGCCTTGGGGAAGAGTTCATCCATCGTCGGAGTGTCGGGCAAAGATTTTATTAACGACTCAATCGTCCGTTCCTCCCTCGAGACTAAAAAATGCCTTGATATAGGATTTGCGCCCAATATCGATTTTGAAAGCATCCTACTTTTACAACCCGATCTGGTATTCCTTTATGGCCTCGATCCTTCGGTTACCAGCCTTGTGAATCGGCTGGAGGAAGCTGGGATTAAATCGGTTCTGGTATCGGAGTTTCTCGAAGGGCACCCCCTTGGGAAAGCTGAATGGATAAGGTTCTTCTCGGCTTTTTTTGAGCGGGAATCGCTGGGAGACAGCATTTACAGCGAGGTTGAGCGCAACTACCAGACCCGGAAAAATGAAATAGCTGGAAACGACATGGTAAAGCCCAAGGTGCTGGTGGGTTTACCCTGGAAAGATACATGGTTTATGGCCGGTGGGAATTCGTTTGCTGCTAAGTTTATTGAAGATGCCGGGGGACAATATCTATGGAGCGAAAATGGGAATACCGATTTTATTCCTCTTGACCTGGAATCGGTGTTTCAGAAGGCAATACATGCCGATATTTGGATTAACACAGGCACGGCAGAGAGTTGTTCCGAAATTCTGGCTGTTGACCAGCGTTTTCAACATGTACCGGCTTTTCAAAACGGCAAGGTTTTTAACAATAATCTCAGAGTTAACGCTGCCGGGGGAAATGATTTCTGGGAATCGGGCGCGGTAAGGCCCGACCTGGTTCTGCGCGATATGATTTGCATTTTCCATCCGGAGTTATATGCGGGAGAAGAAAAACTTTTTTATTACCGAAATTTGAAATGAAAGTAGTTCTCGATTAGCTTTTTTTCATTTTTTAGGTTGAGTAGAGTCGAATATTCGTATTTTTGCAAAAATTAATAAATAAAAGCTATATGGCCAGTATCAGAAACCTTAAAAAAGATCTCAATTACCTTTCTTACGAATTGCTTACAGAAACCTTTGCTTACAAGCATTTTCATTCGGAAATGGAAGAGTCGAAATTCGATGAGGCAATTCGCAATATCGTAACACTCAGAAATGAAATTCTGGGTCAGATCAACCACCGCGAAGCGTTTGAAAGTCCCGCTGCACAAAAACAGCATTTCCGCTCGATCCATGAAAATATGGTGAAGATGGTTGACCTTGTAAATGAACTGGATAAATAAATACTACCTTGCTGCATCCCGCTAAACGAAACAAAGTTCTGCTGAAAATTTCGATTTTAGTGCTGCTTTCATTTGTTTTGTTTTGGATTGATTTGTCCTTGGGGTCGGCACAGATTTCTTTTCCCCGGCTTTTAAGCCTGCTTTTTTCACCCGATCTGCATTCATCAGAATGGTTTACGGTTCATGTTTTTCGTTTGCCCAGGGTGCTTACTGCCGTTTTTGTTGGCATTGCGCTCTCGGTTAGCGGATTGCAGATGCAGACCGTGTTCCGAAATCCCCTTGCCGGGCCCTATGTGCTTGGGATAAGCTCGGGCGCAAGTCTTGGGGTAGCTTTGGTGGTCCTCGGTTTTAGTGGGTATTTTGCAGGAAACGTTTTTTTTCTTTCGGGTAGCTGGCTTTTGGTAACAGCTGCTTGGTTGGGTTCCGCTTTGGTTCTCTTCATTATTTTAATGGTTTCTTTCCGGGTCAGGGATATCATGACCCTACTCATTTTGGGCATCATGTTTGCCAGTGGGATTTCGGCAATTATAAGCATTCTTCAGTATTTCTCGGGGGAGTCGGCCCTTAAGGCATTTGTAATCTGGACCATGGGCAGCGTGAGCAATGTTAGCCGTGAGCAGATTCCTGTGATTCTGACCGGGATAATCCCGGGCCTGCTTATTGCTCTATTGGTTGTGAAATCTTCCAACGCCATACAGCTGGGCGAAAGTCATGCTAAAACCCTTGGGATCAATATTATCAGGTACCGTACCTTGGTTTTTGTCAGCACTAGTCTGTTGACAGGAACTGTTACTGCTTTTTGCGGACCCATAGGATTTATTGGAATTGCTGTTCCTCACATTTGCCGGATGATTTTCCAAACCTCACGACAGGGGATACTATTGATTTCCTCTGTTTTTGCCGGCGCCTCTGTAATGCTCATAAGCGATATCGTTTCCCAGCTTCCCGGCTCAGAATCAATACTGCCCATAAACGCCGTGACATCCCTTCTGGGAATTCCCGTTGTCATCTGGATCATCTTCAGAAAGCAAAAGCTTATTGCCGCCTGATATGTACGATTCAAAACACATATTAAGCCTTAACAAGGCAGCGGTTGGTTTCTCAGGCAGGAGCGGGAAACGTACTCTCCTCGAAAACCTAAACCTACAATTGAAAGCCGGCGAGCTTACAGGTCTGATTGGCCGAAACGGGGCGGGAAAAAGCACCTTGCTTCGCTGCATTGTGCGACTGCAGAAGCTTATGCACGGGTCTGTGCTCATCAAGGATCAAAATATTCAGGAAATACATCCGAATGATTTTGCCCAATTGCTGGCCTATGTGTCCTCAGGTCTGGAATATTCCGAAACCATGACGATTATTGAAATGGTAAGTCTTGGAAGATTTCCCTATACCAACTGGATCGGAAAACTTCTGCCTGAAGACAAAACACTGATAGATGAGGCTCTGGTTCAGGTGGGGATAGTGCACCTTGCTCATAGGAAGCTGACTGAGGTAAGCGACGGCGAGCGCCAAAAGGCCATGATTGCACGCACTCTTGCACAAAATACCGATATAATCGTGCTGGACGAACCAACGGCTTTCCTCGATCTTCCATCGAAGTACGACATTATCAGTCTGCTGTATGAACTTACCCGCAAAGGGAAAACTGTTATTTATAGCACACATGATCTTAACATAGCCTTGCGTTTCAGCGATAAAATCTGGCTCATCGATAATAGCGCCATTCACGATGGCTCTCCTGAAGATCTGATTCTCGATAAAACCATAGCGGGTATTTTTGAGTCTGATAAAATTCTTTTAAACCAAACCACTGGTGACTTTGAGCTTAGGAAGCATTTTACCCGTAAACTCAGTCTGAAATGCAAAATACCTGATCTGCTTCATTGGACTCGCCAGGCTTTGCAAAGAGCAGGTTACGAGATAGACACAAATAGCGAGTCTCTCCCTCTGGTAACCGCCGAACGAAATGACAACAGAATAATTTGGAAAATTCAGCGTTTTAATGAAACTTTAGTATTCGAAAGCATTTATGATATGCTCTCAGCCTTATAAAAATAAAAAAGCATGAAATCAATCAAAAAAACCATCGCCTATTTTTTTACCGGACTTGTTTTGATCTTTGCCGTTATTGCCATTTTGGGAATATGGGACATTATCGAACTGGATCATCTTATTCGGAAAATGTTCGGCTCAGTATTGGTAATCATGGCAGCTGCTGCGGTAATTGTATTTCTTTTCGGAGTGCTGATAAGGGATAACGAGTACAAAGACCAGTAAAGAAAGAAACAAGTTAATCAGGAACGGATTATCCCCGCAATTTTAGCTGCATTTTCAGAATTGCTGTAATTTCGGAGAAGTTTTTCGCGCTTTTGTATTTCTTCCGGATTCATTTCGCAGGTAAGGAGTCTGTTGATTATCTGAATTATTTCGGCATCACTTCTGCCGGTTTCGGTAAGTTCCTCGAGGCCGCTTCCCTCAGTCATCTGAGGGTTGGCAACCACATATCGGCCCTTGAACAGCGAGTTCAACAGCTTAAGCTTTAACCCGCTAGCCTGAAAGGTATAGCAAAGGTGAATATGTGCATCGTGCTGCAACTTGTCCATTTGTGCCTCATTGGGGTTTTCGGTCAATGTAATATTTTCTCTCAGGTTAATTTCTCTTTTTAAGCGATTCGAAGGGTTTTTGCCTGCGATAAAAACAGGGAAATCGATATGAGCGAAAACATTTTCAATACAGTGCAATACCGCAGACTCATTCTCCTCAACCTCCAGGTTTCCGTGCATCAGAATAAAATCGCCCTTTCCCTCTTTGCAACTTACTCGTTCATTCACATGAAAAGCCCCAATATGTGTGGTTTTTCCATACTTACGCTCAAAATATGCTGCATCTGAAATCGAAATGGACAGAATGGTATCGGCAAATTTCAACACTTTTTCGTACCGGGCAAGCCTAAAACTCTCGACCCGGTAATAAAACCTGTTTCTGAATGTGGTTTTCGATTTGGAAAGGAATGCATAATACTCGTGTTCAATATTGTGCATCCTGACCAATTTCTGCTTGTGTTTCAGGATGGGATGATTAAGATAAAAACAACAGTGCAGGCCCTCAAACAAAATGGGGAAATCATCTTTCGCGAGATTTGAAAGGAGCTCATCCGATTTCCTGGAACTTACAATATAGGGCAGAAGGGTAAACTGCGATACCCAGCCTGTTTTCCGGGGATAATAAAATACTCTCTCACACAGAGCATTAAGCTCGGGAGAGGGGGGGCGATTGTACTCAAAAATATGCAGAATCACAGCAATTCCAGCCTTGTGAAGTGCTTTGATTTTGAAGTAAACATCAATGACTCCACCATAATCTGGCGGGTATGGATTAATAAAAGATACAATATGAAGCTTTTTCAATTGCTTTCAGAATTTAAATGGCTTAAATTACATGAGTTTTTCCGAAATCAGTAACAATCAGGCAATAAAAACGTCTGAAATCTGTTAGAATTGCTAAGTCACTATGAAAAAAGAAAAAACAGTTACTCTCATGCCCCCTTCAAATACCAATAAAGTTCATTTATTCGGAATTCATAATCAACTTATGGAACTTCGAGATGTGGAAATCAAGTATTTGATAATAGTTTTTAGCTTCTTGCTGCTGCTGTTAAGCTCTTTCAATGGTTTTACCCAAACTGTTGAAAAGGAACTGCAGGATAATTTAAAAAGTGTAAAAGTATTTTCTTTTCTGGGATTTAACATTGTTCTTGAAGCCAAGGATGAAGTGGGTGTTCCACCGGTTAACCTTGATGAGTCGAACTATTTTTATGGCGATCGAAAAATGTTCATGGAAAAATGGATGGTAAAGCCCGATAAATGGTTCAGCAATGAGCCACTGGTTCAGCCAAACAAAGATGAAAACTTTGAGAAATGGATGTTTCATCCATCCGATTGGGGAAGCAAAAGCCCTGAAGACACCAATCGCTCCGGGAATCGCTAATCTAAAAGCAAGTCCTCCTAATATGAAGCATTTTCCTCTCGGAAACCAAACAATGCAAAGCGTTAAAAAAAGTTAAAAAACGCTGTTTTTCACAACAAAAATTGATCCTGCCCGTATATAAGTCATGTTTCAAATTATTACTGTCAAGCATACCCCAGGAAGTCTCTTATATCCTTTGGAAAGCACTGAATGTTTGAAATATGGAAAATGTAAGGATTATAAAACCTCCACGTTCATTTAAATTAGATAGTTGTTATAAATTGGTTAAGTGCTTATCTTATTTGGCATGAAAATTGAAATGCATTAAGGCAGTTAATAGTAGTTTTTTTCATAGATAGTTTTAGGGTTAGTTAGTTTAAAGTGTCGTCATGTGAATGATGACACTTTTTTTTTGTTTCTGGCATCTTTTTTAAAGCGATGGTTATCTTTGCACACAAATTATTTCATCCCTGCAACAAATGAGAACTCTCGAAGATAAAATTATCTCAAGCCTTCAAATGGCCATCAGCGATCTGTATGGCAAAGAAACCGACAAAAGCCAACTGCAGCTTCAGAAAACAAAAAAAGAATTCAAAGGCGATTTTACCCTGGTTGTTTTCCCCTTGCTCCGTCTTTCGGGAAAAAATCCCGAACTCACAGCCAGCGAATTGGGTAAGTATTTAAAGGATAAACTTCAGGAGGTTGCTGATTTTAATGTCATTAAGGGGTTTTTGAACCTTGAGATCAGCCGTGAGTATTGGCTTTCGTTTTTGTCAAAAGCATCGGAAGATGTCGATTTCGGGTATTTCCAGGTCGGCGATTCGGAGGGCAATGTGATGGTTGAATACTCGTCTCCCAATACAAACAAGCCGCTTCATCTGGGCCACATAAGGAATAACCTTCTGGGCTTTTCTATTGCCCGCATTCTCGAAGCCAATGGCAACAAGGTGGTTAAGGTAAACCTGGTAAACGACCGGGGAATACATATCTGCAAATCAATGCTGGCATACAGTCGTTTCGGATCGGGCGAGACACCCATATCCCCCGAAATAATAAAAGGCGACCATCTCGTAGGGAAGTATTATGTTAGATTCGATCAGGAGCTGAAGAAGGAAATCGAAATTCTTGTTGGCAAAGGAGTGAGCAGGGAGGAGGCTGAGAAAAAATCAAGCCTGATGGCCGATGCTCGTGAAATGCTCCTTAAATGGGAGGCCGGAGACCCCGCTACCATTGAGTTGTGGAAGACTATGAACGGCTGGGTTTATCAGGGATTTGAAGAAACGTACAAGAAGATGGGTGTTGATTTCGACAGGATGTATTATGAATC
>JAIFNN010000208.1 GCA_020047715.1 Bacteroidota bacterium
ACGACCCTGCCAACCAGACCGTTTGCAACGGAGCTTCGACTGCATTGGTTACTTTTGGAACCAACCGCAGCGGTGGCACCACTACTTATTCCTGGACCAACAACACGACCTCAATCGGGCTTGCTGCAAGCGGTTCGGGACCAGACATCCCTGCCTTTACGGCAGCAAACACCGGTACGGCACCCGTAACGGCAACTGTAACGGTAACCCCGACATACACGAACGGCGGACAGAGTTGCAGCGGTACGGTGCAGACCTTCACCATTACCGTAAACCCAACTCCGGTATTATCTTCATCCCTTACCCCTGCTGATGTCTGCAGCAACACCAATTTCTCCTATGCTCCTGCGAGTGCGACTGGCACAACCACATTCAGCTGGACAAGGGCTACTGTAGCTGGCATAAGTCCTGCAGGTCCTACTTCGGGAACCAACAATCCCAATGAAACTTTAAGGAACCTAAGTTCAGCGGGTATTGCCGTAACTTACCAATACACCCTGACTGCGAACACCTGCGTCAACACCCAGGATGTTATAGTGAATATCAAGCCAGAGCCCGTAATTTCCGACAATAATCCTTCGCTTTGTTCGGGTAATACCCTCGATTACGCAATTCTTCTGGACAATTTCACAAATCCCGCCAATAATGTGCTCTTCACATGGCCTGCACCCGTTAATGAAGCGGGCCTGACCGGTGGAACAGCACGGATAGCACCGGGAAGCAATGCAAATATGGCCGGAACCTATATAAACACATCCGGTACCGAGTTAAAATCAACCTATCTTGTTACCCCGATTTACCAGGGTTGTCTGGGACAAGTCAAAACGATTATTGTTGCGGTAGGTTCCGAGCCTGTTTTGGACCCTAACCTGAATCGTAATGCTTGCAGTGATGTTGAGATCTTGCTTGAGCTCAAAGTAGATGTGGGAAGTGTTGTCCCCACGCATTATAGTATCTCCGCAATTACTGTTGCCGGCGGACTTTCAGCGGATCTGGCAAATACTGTGGTTCCAAACAACAATGTAGCATTCGACTACCTAAAAGACCATAAGTTTCTCAATGTGTCAGGTGTAGACCAGACCGTAACCTACCGTGTTATCCCCCACTTCGGCGCGAGCTGTATTGGAGATCCGGTTGATGTTGTGGTTACCGTTAAACCTCAGCCTGTAATTGTTCCCGGTCAGGTTAAAACTGTTTGCTCCGGCTTATCTGTGAACAGAGAGATTATTCTTCTGCCTGTTAATACTCCTGCCGGAAGCCGATTCAACTGGGGCATACCGGTGATGTCGGACGGATCCATACAAGGCTCAGCCGGAGTAAATGTTGCGGCCGATCCCCTAGGAACATTCCATATTACTGATACCCTCAGGAATTACTCCCTTGTACCCATTACAGCTACCTATACTGTTACGCCGGTTTCCTCGCCGTCAGGATGTGCTGGGTTCTCAAGAGACTTAGTAATTACGGTTAACCCGGAACCGATCGCTCCGGTAATTTCGGGTCGCGACAAGTTGTGCGTGTCTGAGACAAACATCGTTTACTCGGCTCCTGCCGGAGACTCTGTCTATAACTGGACTGTACCCGGAAGCGTTGGAGTTACTACTTTCAATTTTAACACAAATGCGATCATTATTAATGCGGCCGCAATAGCTGGTTCAGGAAATATTTCCGCTATCCAGTTCAACACATACAACTGTCCTAGTCCGGCCGGTTTGCTTCCTGTTGAAGTGTTCAGCCCATCCCCTGTCTCCCCAATAACCGGTGACAACGTGGTTTGTGCCAATTCCACTTCAGGATACAGCGTTCCTGCCAATGCAGGTTCGGTTTACGCATGGACACTCCCCGCAGGAGCTGCACTTATTGGTGATCCTGCTGCCGATTCAGTGGGGATTGTTTTCGGAACGTTCAGCGGAAACATCAGTGTTCGGGAAACAAATGCTGCCGGTTGTATTACAAATCACACTCCGCTTTTAGTAACTGTAACTGCGCTACCCACCGCTGCCATCAGCAATGGAGGCACCATTTGCGTTGAAGATTTTCAGGATCTGAATATTGCTTTCACCGGAAACGGGCCCTGGAGTTTTGTTCACGCCATCAACGGCGCCGATCAGGCATCGGTCAATGCGCCAGCCTCTCCCCGTACCCTTTCTGTTAATACACAAGGTAACTATACCATAAGTTCGGTAACCGATAACAATGGCTGTGTGAACACAGGCACAGGAAGTGCTCTTGTAAGCTACTTCCCTGTCCCCACAGGTACCATAAGCGGCACTGCGGCCATCTGCAGCGGAAACAGCGCTGTGGTTACAATTTCTCTCACCGGTCAGGCCCCGTATACCTTTACATACAGCGATGGATCCACTCCGGTTAATGTAAGCAATTTCCCATCGGGCACATACACTTTTACGGCAAACCCGTTACTCACTACCACATACACCCTTACCGCTCTTACAGACAATAATTCATGTACGGGAACACTTAATGGTTCTGCTGTAATTACTGTGAACCCACGTCCTGTTCTGACTCTGGCAGGAACCAACCTGCTTTGCAATGCCGATAATACCGGTGCAATTAATCTTACTGCAACCGGCAATACTCCGTTTACCTTTGCATGGACAGGTCCTGATGCTTATAGTTCTGGTACTGAAGATATCACGGGATTAAAAGCCGGGGTATACAATCTTACCGTTACCGATGTGAATACCTGTTCATCAACCGCAACCCTCACCATTACCCAGCCGACAGTTCTTGCTCTTGCCAATTCGGGCAACATCAGTCTGCTTTGCAACGGCGCAACAACCGGGGCAGGCAGCTTTACGGCCAGTGGTGGCACTGCGCCCTACACCTTCTTTACGGTAAACAATACTACCGGAGGAACAATCCCCGCAGCTGCCGGAAGCAATATCAGCTTCAGCAATGCCGGTGCAGGGACGATAACCATGAGAGTTACCGACGACCATGGCTGTTCGGTTGAATCGATCATTACTATCAATCAGCCCACAGCGCTCAACCTCACAGCTGTGCTTTCAAGCAGCATCGAGGGAAGCCACAACATCAACTGCAACGGTGCTAATTCAGGCACAATAGGTCTTAGTGTTACTGGCGGAGTTTCGCCCTATACTTACGCCTGGTCAACGGTTGGTGGAAGCGGACTTATCGCAGGCTCAAACCAAAACGCACTGTCGGCAGGTGATTATGAAGTAGACGTTACCGATGCCAACGGATGCCTTATCACCGGGAACTACACGCTTACCCAACCGACAGCCTTGGCTGTGACGGCTATCACCGACGATGCAATTATCGGCACATGCAAGTCGGCCAATCTCAGCGCTATTATTACCGGGGGAGTAGAACTTGGGGGCGGTGGCTATATTTATAGCTGGTCACCTGCAACCGGGCTAAGCGCAGCTAATATCCTCAACCCTATTGCCAGTCCTTCAAACACAACCAACTATACGCTCACAGTTACCGATGCCAACGGATGTACTCAGGCCTCCAGTGTTCTCATCACTGTGAATCCTGTATTAACAGCGGTTGCAATAAGCGATGACAACAATATCGGCACATGCTCGGACGCCAACCTGGATGTAAATGTAAACGGAGGCGAGGATTTTGGAGCCGGAGTTTACAACTATAGCTGGTCGCCTGCTTTGGGCTTAAGTGCAACAAATAGTAAGAACCCTGTTGCTCAGCCGGCAGTTACCACTACCTATACGGTTTTGGTAACCGACGCCAACGGATGTACAGCAACTTCCAATATAACTATTAACGTAGCCCCGGCGCTTACTGCCACTGCGGCTACCGATGATGCACTGATTGGAACTTGTCCCCTATCTGATGCACAGTTGAGCCTTACCGTAAGCGGTGGCGAAGCGCCCTTCACTTACCTTTGGGATAATGCAGGAACCCTTTCAGGCGCTACTCTGGCAAGCCCGGTTGCAAAACCTCTTGCTTCAACCCTTTACACGGCAACCATTACCGATGCCAACGGATGTACTGCAACGGCTCCCATTCTGGTAAATGTTGCTCCTGACCTCACTGCTGTTGCTACCGCAACTGACATGTTCATAGGAACCTGTCCGACTTCCGTATCAAATCTCGATGTTACAGTTGCAGGTGGAGAAGCAGGATATACATACCAGTGGCTTCCATCAGCAGGACTCGACGACGCTAATATCAAGAGTCCGGTTGCCAAACCTGCCATAACTAACACTTATACGGTAACAGTAAAAGATGCTAACAATTGTACAACCACATCATCAGTTACAATTACCGTTCAGCCTGTTTTGGGTGTTTCCTCAACCGCAGACGACTATATTATTTCCACCTGTCCCACTTCGGATTCAAATATTACCTCCGTTGTCACAGGCGGTGAAGCTGCTTATACCTATAGTTGGATGCCGGTGGAAGGCCTCAGCGCAACCGATATACCCAATCCGGTTGCCAAGCCCCTTGTAACAACAACATACACGTTAACCGTTACCGACGCGAATGGCTGCGCTGCCTCAGGCAATATTACAATTACCGTGCAGCCTGAGCTATCGGCAACCGTTTCGGCCAGTGATCTTATTATAAGCACATGTCCTACCTCTACAAGCACACTTAATGCAGTGGTGAGCGGCGGCGAGCTTGGTTACACCTACAACTGGTCACCCGGGGTAACACTTACCGATTCAACTATTGTGAATCCTATAGCCAAACCATCAGCCACCACAAACTATACATTTACTGCTGTTGACGCCAACGGATGTTCTGTCAGCGCTGCCCTTACTGTGACTGTCCAGCCTGTGCTTTTGGCAACGGCCTCTTCAGACGACTATATTATTGGTACATGTCCAACCTCTGTTGCCAACCTGGATGTAGCTGTTACAGGCGGGGAGACTGCCTACACCTACAACTGGGTGCCTGCTGCAGGTCTGAACAATCCGTTTGTTAAAACACCGATTGCCAAACCTTTATCCACAACAACCTATAAGGTTACTGTGACGGATGCCAATGGCTGTTCAACGGATTCGGATGTAACCATCACAGTGAATCCCACTTTAACGGTAACAACAAGTACAAGCGACACCCATATTGGTACCTGCCCGTTATCGGTTGCGGATCTCACGGCACTTGCCTCCGGGGGTGAAGGACCCTATACCTACAACTGGTTACCACTTGCTTCCGGGTTAGACAATTATACGATTAGCAACCCAGAAGCCAAGCCGCTGACAACCACAACCTATACGGTAACGGTAACCGATGCCAACGGATGCACAGCTTCGTCGAACATCACAATCACTGTGCAGCCTGAATTGGCCGCCACAGCTATTGCCAGTGATTACAATATCGGAACCTGTTTTTCATCAAAAAGCACGCTCGACGTGAATGTAAGCGGTGGAGAAACCGGATACACCTACAGCTGGGCACCGGCAGGATTGCTTGAATCGGCCAACACACTGAAGAACCCTCTGGCGAAACCGCTGGTTACCACAACCTTTACCGTAACGGTTACAGACAATAACAACTGTACCACCTCAGCAGATGTAATCATTACAGTATTACCCAAACTTACAGCCATAGCAACTGCTTCGGATTTGATTATCGGAACATGCCCGACATCAACAAGTCAGTTAGATGTTACTGCATCAGGTGGAGAAGCCGGGTATACCTACAGCTGGGCTCCGGCATTGGGTCTGAGCAGCACCAGCCTGAAGAATCCGATAGCCAAGCCGGCAGTTACCACAATCTACGCGGTAACAGTAACCGACGCGAATGCTTGCCAGACAACCGACAGCATTACCATTACCGTTGCACCCGTTCTAACAGTTGTTGCAACAGCAAGTGATCCGCTGATAGGCACATGCTCTTCGTCGAATCTTTTTGCCACAGGTAATGGCGGAGAGTTGCCCGCCGGAGGATATCTTTATAGCTGGATGCCTTCAACAGGTTTGGATTTCGCAGATATTCAGAATCCTGTTGCCACACCTACTACTTCAACGAGCTATACCGTAACGATTACCGACGAAAATTCCTGTACAGCCTCTTCAGCGGTAACCGTGAATGTTGCTCCGCCGCTTGCAGCAGTAGCTTCAGCATCCGATCCACTAATCGGGACTTGCCCCAATTCCAAATCAACACTAGATGTTGTTGTTACCGGAGGTGAAGCAGGATACACTTACAGCTGGTCGCCGGCTGCCAGTCTGGAATCACCTGCCACAAGCAAGAGTCCGGTAGCCAAACCTGCAGTTACCACTTTATATACGGTAACCGTAACAGACGCCAATGCCTGCGTAACTACGGCAAATGTAACTGTAACTGTTGCTCCGGCCTTAACTGCTACTGCCACAGCAACCGACCTGCTGATTAGTACATGTCCGACTTCCAAATCGCAGCTAAGTGCAACGGTTTCTGGTGGCGAACCCGGATACACTTATCTTTGGGACAATGCATTGAGTCTTACCGATGCCAACATCCCTAATCCGACTGCTAAACCAGCTGTTACAACCACCTATACTTTAACTGTAACCGATGTAAATGGATGTCAGACCACCGCACAGGTAACAGTAAACGTTGCCCCTGACCTGGTTGCTGTCATCAGTGCTTCGGATCTTATTCTGAGCAGCTGCCCAACATCGGTTTCGAATCTGGATGTAAGCACTACCGGAGGGGAAGAATTCCCAACAGGTGGATATACCTATAGCTGGTCGCCGGTAATCGGACTTAACTATATAAATGTTAAAAATCCTATTGCCAAACCTGCTGCCACAAACACATACACGGTAACGGTTACCGATTATAACGGATGTTCAACCCAGACTTCAGTAATCATCGAAGTAAGGCCTCCCCTTGCCTTAAGCTACACAAGCCTGAAATATAACGGAGGCTATGATATCAGCTGCAACGGTGCTTCAGATGGAGAGATTGACCTTACCGTTGCCGGTGGAGAGGCTCCTTTTAGCTACAGCTGGACAGGTCCCTCGCTTTACACCTCAACCGATGAGGACAATACCGGTTTGGTTTCCGGAACCTACAATGTTACCGTTACGGATGCCAACGGTTGTACAACTTCAACTTCGCTGGTTCTTATTGAACCCGCTGTTCTTAACCTCAGCACTTCACCCGATGTTCTGCTGCCATGCTTCGGTGATGCAACAGCTACAGGAAGCTTCACGGTTTCCGGGGGAACAGGTCCCTATGTTTTTACTGTTGTAGAAAACACTTCTGCGGCCACTGTGATCTCAGCCTCAGCCAGCTCGCAAAGCTTTAGTGGCGGTGCCGTTGGCAGAGTTGTGCTCTTGGTAACCGACGACAATGGTTGCACGGATCAGGACACTATCTTCATTACTCAGCCTGCACTGTTGCAGCCAGGTTCGGTGAATGGAAACCAGGAAGTTTGTTATCTGGGAGACCCCAATTCACTAAACGAAGTTACAGCCCCAGCTGATGGGCCCGGAAGCTATCTTTTCCAGTGGGAAAGTGCAGCCGACATTGCCGGTCCCTGGGGAAATATCCCCGGAGCCAACCTGTCAGGTTTCAATCCCCCATCCGGAATCGAAGTAACAACACATTACCGGAGAAGGGTTAATTCAGGAACATGCAACCCTGTTTACAGCAACGTTGTAACAGTGACAGTTAATCCTTTACCCATAGCAGTGATTACCGGCGATGCAACAATCTGCCCGGCAACAGCCACTCCTCTTCAGGTAAATGTAAGCGTGGGAACATCGCCTTATGTTGTTAACATCAACAACGGTGTAGCCTCTGCAACAGGATACATCAGCGGAGCCAACATAAGCGTTAGTCCTTCGGTTTACACTGAATACACTCTTGTATCCGTCACAGACGCAAAAGGCTGCGTATCAACAGATCCAAGCCTTAATCTGACGGGTACGGCCAAAATTACGATACATCCAGACATTGCAATTGCCACTCAGCCTCTGAATGCAACAACCTGCGAAGGAAGCACCACAACAATGACAACCGTTGCAATAGGTGTTGGAATAAGCTATAGGTGGCAAATTGAAACTACACCCGGAAATTTCGCCAATGTAAATAATCTGGCCGGTGTTTATGCAGGCGCCACTAGCGAATCCCTCGAAATAATAGCCCCGGTGAGTGCACTGAACGGTAAAAAGTACAGGGTATTGATAAGCGATCTTTGTTCGCGCACTGCTACAACTGCTGTTGTTTCGTTAACCATCAATGAAAAACCGGAAGTAACAACACAACCTGTCAGCGCTACTATTTGCGAAACCAAAAATGTTAGCTTTACTGTCAGTGCCGGGGTAACAAGTTCTCCTTCCTACCAGTGGCAGGAATGGGACGGCACAAGTTGGGAAGATGTTCTCAATGGGGGAAATTACCTGGGTGCAAACGGCAGCACGCTGAATGTTTATAACATAGATGCGGGTATGAACGGACATCAGTTCAAAGCCATCGTTTCAGGAAGTTGTACCCCTGAAGCTGAATCGCTTCCAGCTACGCTAACGGTTAACACTGCTCCGCAGATAACTTATAATCCTAATGACACCGCGGTTTGTGAGAATCTTCCTGCTCGCTTCGAAGTAATTGCAAACGGCACATCCCTGGATTATCAGTGGCAGGTAGATATGAATGACACCAACGGATTCAGGAATCTGGCCGATACTGCTACTCTTTACAGCGGAACTACCTCGGCAACCCTGAATGTTCTTAAACCCGGGCGCAGATTCAATAATTACAAATACCGCGCTTTGGTGACGGGAACCTGCAATCCGACGAAAACATCATCCTTTGCAGTACTCAGCATTTATACTGCGCCTGAAATGGTTGTTCAGCCAGCTCCTCAGACAATCTGCGAGTATAACAGCGTAAGCTTCGCGGTTAATATCTCCGGTGCGAACATAAACTATATATGGCAGGAGTTTTCGGGAGGTGTTTTCCAGGATCTAATGGACACAGCATCCTATATTGGTTCAAAAACAAGCAGCTTGAGTATTTTCAATGTTCCAAGGTCGATGAGCGGCAACAGATACAGAGTAATAGCCACAGGTTTGTGCAACCCCCCTGTTGTTTCAGGAGAAGCCGGCCTAACGGTCAAAACAAGTCCGGCTATTACCGCACAGCCGGCCAATGCTGCCATTTGCGAGAACGGCAATACAACTCTGTCGGTAACCGCAGAAGGCTCAGACCTTGTTTACCAATGGCAGTCCAGTACGGGTGGACCCTATAGCAACGTTACTCCCAGCGCTATTTTCAGTGGAGTAAACACTGCTAATCTGGTAATTTCCGGTGCCACACCCGCTCTAAACGGATACCGATTCCGTGTAAGGGTAAGTGGGACATGCGTTCCTCCGGTAAATTCGTCCGACGCAATATTGACGATAAACCCTATCCCCATTATTACTGGGCAGCCTGCAGATGCTACTGTCTGCGCGGATAACAGCGTAAGTTTCATGTCGGGCGCAAACGGAACCGATCTATCCTACCAGTGGGAGGTTTCGACAAACAATGGGGTAGCGTGGAACAATGTAACGGACGACCTGATTTATTCCGGAAGCACAAGCACTACACTTGCCATCGATAACGCTCCGTTCAGCTTTAACACAAATCAGTACAGGCTGAGCGTAAGCAACGCCTGTGTTGCTGAGCGGTCCGATGCGGCAATCTTGACGGTGAACGACAACCCGGTGGTTTCCATCACAGGAACAAGTACCGGTGCAGCTTTATTCCCGGATGTCTGCGGCGGAACCGACTTAATCCTTAATGCTAATCCCACGGGAGGATCCGAAACGTATGTTACCCAAAGCTGGACGGGTGACGTTACCCCACTTAGCTCGTTCAATACAGCCGAAACTGTATTCAACACTATTATTAACGGTACGTACAACCTTACTTTTACAGTTACAGACGACAAGACCTGTAAGACGAGTCAGACTGTGATAATTAACAATGACATGCCCAATGCACAGTTTAGCTCGGATGCGGTTCCATCCTGTGGCTATGTTGACGTTGAGTTCACAAACAACTCAACCAGGGCCATAAGCTATGAATGGGATTTCGACGACGACTCGCTTGTTGAAACAGGTCTGAATGCAATTCATGGATTCGACAACCGCGAACCCGAAGGAATGGTTAAGTATTATAATGTTCAATTAACAGCTATTTCGGCACTTGGCTGCAAGGCTGTTGCAAATGAATATGTTACCATTTATCCTGCAATTGATCCCACATTCACTATTACACCTCTAAGTGCCTGTCAGCCCGTAGTTGCCACGATTATAACGCAACCCGGCGCGGCAAGCTACGAATGGGACTTTGGCGATGGCCAGCAGAAAACCGGTGGTTATGTCATTCTTCATGAGTTCAGGAATGTGACGAGTGATACGAAGACCTACACCATTACGCTCAAGACGAAGTCATTCTATGGATGTCCCTCTGAAACAAGCAATACCATTGAGGTTTATCCAATACCGACTCCCAATTTTATAGTGTCGCCTATAAATCAGGTTTTCCCGTCAGCTACTGTGGACATTACCAGTTTGGTAACACCGGGGCCCTGGATATTCGATTATGACTTTGGTGATGGCACTAGCAGCAATCTGGAAAATCCGTCCCATACCTATGCTATGGCGGGAGAGTACAAGATTGTTCAGAGAGTTACATCAGGCACCTGCAGCGATAGTATTGCACAACCGATTTATATTGAGCCTACTCCGCCTATTGCTGCATTTACACAGCCCTTGTCGGGATGTACTCCGCTGGAAATTCAATTTGTGAACAATTCCCTATATGCTTTTAGTTACAGATGGGATTTTGGTGACGGAAGCATCTCAACGCGGGAGAATCCTACCTACACCTACTATAACTCAGGTACGTTCCCGATAACTCTTACAGTAACCGGGCTCGGTGGTTCTCATATTGCAAAGACCACTCTGGAAGTATTTGCAACACCCGTGCTGAATTTCAGTCACACACCTGATTCGGTTTACATAAATGACCTGCCCGTGAAATTCTTCAACCTTTCGGGATTCGCAACCAACTATTCCTGGAATTTCGGTGATTACGATGAAGACACAGGCACAGAAGCTCAGGATAACACCTCCTCGGAGTTTGAGCCGGTTCATGTATATCACACCAAAGGATGGAAAGACGTGACACTGATCGGATGGAACGATAACTGCAGCGATACTTTGGTAAAAGAAGATGCCGTTCTTGTGAAACCTGCGGGTAAGTTTATTTTCCCGAATGTGTTCAGGCCTAACCAGTCGGGTCCCATTGATGGAACATGGGATAAGAACAACCCTGATATCGTGAATAAGATTTTCTTCCCTGGAGTTATTGAATCGGTTTTTGAATACCATCTATACATCTATAACAGATGGGGCGAACAAGTATTCTCTACCGACCAGATTACTGAGGGATGGAATGGCTATATAAATGGAGAACTTGCCAAACAGGGTGTGTATATCTGGAAAGTTACGGGTAAATACACAAATGGGAAGAACTTCATGGAGGCCGGTGACGTTACCTTGTTGTACTAAGGTTTGCGGATCACGTGGAAAGGCCTTTAGCCGTAAAGGCTTATAGATTCCTAGGCTGTGAGGTTTTGAGTGGTATTTACAATTAGGATTAATTTTGTCCGGTAAAAGTCTAATTCGTCCCGCGATGAATCGCGGGACGAATTATAATATAGGGGTTTGCGGTATTTGCACAATTTTCGCCTGACGCCAATATATTGGGATTAAATATTTCGGTGCGCTGCACCTTTGGTCGTGGTATTCCATTGCTATTCTACAAATATTACGCGGCGCTGCCGCTTAGAAATTTTTTTGCAATTGTGGGCAATGGTGCAGTGCCTCGG
>JAIFNN010000138.1 GCA_020047715.1 Bacteroidota bacterium
ATGATCTCTTATATGTTCGCATTTTTCATAAACAAACCGAAGCTCACCAGTATTTTTACGAATTATGCGGTGTTCAATCTCATAACCGTCTGCATTTGCGGATATTGTATTGGTGTAGCTTGAATCAACAAGTTCACGGTCTTCGGGATAAACATACTCAAAAAACGCATCGTAGCTCGATTCGAATTCCTGAGGCTCCAAGCCTAAGATCCTATAAACCTCATCAGACCAGACCAACCGTCCTGATGCTATATCCAATTCCCAGCTTCCCAGATGAGCAATCTCCTGGGCTTTGTTATATTGGTAATTGCTATCCACTAACAATAGCTCTGCCTGCTTATGCTTTGTTATATCCTGAATCTTTGGTAAAAAGAACAAGGGCTTTTTATCGGAATCTGAGACCAGACTAATACTGATCTCTCCCCATACAATCACTCCATCCTTTCTGATATAGCGCTTTTGGGTTGAATATGTGTCTATCTTTCCCTCCATCATCATTTTCAGCTCTTTCATGCCGAATTCAATATCATCTGGATAGGTAACATCCGAAATCTTTTTTTCTAACAACTCGATCTCTGTATACCCAAGGAAATTGCAGAATGCCGGGTTGCACTTTATGAATTGCCTGTTCATGTTAACCATTACTTCCCCTACAGGTGAATGATCAAAAACACTTTGAAAAATTGCCTCGTTTTTAATTAACTTTTCTTCCGACTGTTTTCGGTTGATCATCACAACCAATTGTTCGGCAAACGACTTAACCCTTCTGATATCATGCTTTGAAGGGTAAATTTTGAAGTTGATGTCAAGAAGAGCTATGTTTTTCTTTTTTATGTTCAGAGGTATGCTGGCAATGACACTTGAACTTGTGAAATATGCAATAATTCTTGAAATATACTTCTTAAAGGGAAATGCCGGAAAATTCGATTCTGCAAATGCCATTATCATTGACTCCAGGTCGGATGAATTTTCAGATATTCTGATTTTATTGCTTGCAATTGTTTGAGAATACCAATTATCACTGCGTAGTGAAATTTTGATATTGTGAGGGATGGAAGTTGGCAAAAATTTTTCAAACGCCGTTAAAAACTCCTTCTTGATGTTTGCTTTCTCATACATCAGATATTGACCGTCATCACTAACCAAATATAGGTCAGCATGATGGACTGGGAAGGAATGTATTATAATCTGCTTTGTCTTCTCGATTAGGTAATTGAGGCTCTCGCCTCTGTTCATATCTGTATTCAATGAATTAAGAACGTCAAGATCGTGAGCCACTAGCTTGGATTCGGGAAGGTCGCTATTAAAAGCATCCTTTAAGGATAAGCAGCTCTGCCTTAACTCCTGCAGTTCCTTAATGAGTTCTTCCTTGGTTTTTTCCTTGTCGTTCATGTCAATGTTTTTTAAGCGGAAATATGCTTAGAATACCGATTAACAGTCGCCTATTTTTTCATTTGTTATGTTTGCCAGGAATCCGTTAAGCACAAAAGATTGTGGCATAAATAAGATTCTTCTCAGTCTTAAACTGGGTTCTGAACTTTAAAGATATTCATCTTTTCGATATTTTCAATAGGGATGTTAAATTTTAATACATTTTTAGCACCTCGATGTCCAATAGTTTCCGGCCAAGGTTTAAATTTGAATTCCGAATTTTCCTGGCCTCTACCTCATCGGTAGTATAAATTAGGTTCATGTTTCATCCGATAGAAACTCACGGATTATCAACTAATTTTTCTCGTCGGCTTTAGCTGCTAAAATGACCTAGACCTCAGTTGAAACCGGGTTTGTGTTTAAGGTGCTTTTATTTGTGTGTGGGATAAAGTATAATGATAAACCTCTTCCTATCCCGATACAAATCTGAAGACCCCGAGATTGCATGTCCTATATCCCTGCATGTCTATATGCCTGGAGCCAGGCATATATTGTTGTATTTGTTTTAGAATCTTGTAATGTAAGTATTTGCGGCGTTTTTTGAAATTTGAGTTAATATGGTTTCTCCGTTTCCCTTTTTTTTCAATTATCTTCCCAGCCCAATAGCTGGTTTTGAAAAAAGGCCTTAACCCTATCTCCGCCTAACTGAACATCATTATTCTTCAAAACGCGATAATGGTCTAAGGGAATGATGCTAATACCACCTTCCCAGTCACGCAACAGGCCATCCCATGACCTATCGGGATAAATCCACAAGCCTTCGCCATATAGAACATTGCCTGCAGCAAAGTCAACCACTACCATGCCAAATTGCTGCAAAGCTTTGGCAACAGCTATTTCCCCGGGTAGAAGGTCGAATCTGGTAAGATCGAGTGAGGGGTCCAATTGGATTACACTACCTTCAGGAATGCCTCCTTTGAAATTGCCATCAGTCCATATCGCCGGATACACATATTCTTTTAAGGCAACAAACCGCAAGGCGCAACTTAGTTTGTGCCTTATTTCGCCGGCAAGAATTTCATCATACATGATGGTGCCGGCAAAGGATGGTACACCGGCTGCTCGACTTGGACCATACTGATGAATCGACTCATCATCCATAACTTTGAAATCTTCTTTGTTGAAAACCCCGTTTCCATCGAGGGGTACAATAACCCCGGTGCAGGCTACCCATTGTCCCGTGCTGTCCTGTTCAACTTTGAACATATCCCAGGCAAGTTTCCGGTTCCAATCAATAATAGTTGCGTGCTGATCACTTCCGGGAGATGGCTTAAAACCAAGAGGCACAGGCACCCCCATTGAATCAAAATCAGGATGGTGGCGGAAATCAGATCCGGGATAATTTCCAACTTTAATAAAGGGGGTAGTGCTGTCTACCTCGTAAATGGGAATTGTGTAATTGTGAAGATTGATTCCGAAATTCTGACCGCTGTGATCTTTTTTCAGGAGGCTGATATAATGGTCGCTTTGTGGATCAATCTCAACGTTTTTTGGGATTGGCTGATTCCAAAAACTTTCTTCATTAAAGAAGCGCTTTACGAGCTTTTTTTCAGTGTTGTTGGGACTTGATGTGCATGAAAATGCCATAATCAGGATGGGGAGAATTATCAGGGGCTTCATAATTTGTATTTAAGCATTATAGGATTTCGAAAAAAAACAATTATTTATTGGACTATTTTTTTCTTTGTTTTTTGATCCTGTCAAATCGATGAACGACTTTTTAAGAAGCAGCTGATTAAGGATCTGGAACATAGATGTGATCTGCATTTTAATATCGAGTTACTGTAGTAATAAGTTTATACCTGGAAAGCTTACCCTTGGGTAAAACTTCAAACGGGACACCTGAAGGTAAACGGAGGTTTATAAACAACTTGTCGCCTGAAATTTGCCAGTCGACCCCAACCAGGCCTGCCGGATGAGGAACACTGCCTTTGGCCCATAGGATGGTTTCCGACTGAGGCATTATAAATATTGTATCCCGGGAGAAAGGCTTGTTAAACCCCAATTTGACTCCCAAAACTTCTGTGGAAAGAAAAAATGTAGGGTGACCGCTCCATGCATGACTGGCAGTGCCTTGCCCGCCTGAGCCTTCTGAATTGATATCAAAGTTTTCCCATGAGGTGTCATCCCCCTGCAAAATCATTCTTGTCCAGTATTGCTTTAAAAACCTTTCTGCGATTCCGGCTTCTTCATTCTCATATAAGGCAGAAAACAAATAAAAGGCTCCATAGGGCGTAACTTTTCGGTTGCGGGTTTCCTCGCCGATATCCTTCAACTCCTCATCCAAAAAACGAATCACTCCTTCTTTTTGATTCCTGTTGTCCACAACATTAAAAAGCAAGGGGTAAAAGCTGGAAATAGGATAATGGTTATTAATTTTTGACCCATTATCAAATCCATCAAAAAAACTTCCTTTTTCCGCATCCCAGAAATTTCTATGAATGGCCTCTTGAAGAGCTTCTGCACGATCATTGAAAATTTCCTGTTCTCTTGAATAGCCAAAATCCCCTGCCATCGATGCCATCATTCGCATCGATCCATAAAGCAAAGCCTGATATGCTGTAAGGTCTGCATTCTTACGGATCTTTGTCCATTCAAGAAATACCTGACCTGCTTTGTAATAGCCCTCTGTTGTTTTGTTCTTTTCCAGGTGATTCAGGTATCCTGCATAATTTGGAAACAAGCCTTTTGCAAATGTGGAATCTCCGGTTTGCTGGTAATACCAGTATAATTCAACCAGGGTTTTAAGTATGAAATCGTTATGCCGGTTTTCGCCACCGGTTTCCATTTCCTCCCTATACATATCCTGAAAAAGCAATAAGGACTGTTTCATAAGCCTGCTGTCTCCCGAGGTGGCAAGGGTAATAGCATATTCCGGTAAGGCATCACCTGCATAAAGGCCTCTTTCCCTGAAGGGTGTGTCGGTGTAAGAGTCTTCCGAGCAGACCCGTAGGGTTCTCCATCCCATTTCCCATATTTTGTTGAACATGGGATCGGAGCATTCGAAACTGCCGGTTTTTGCAAAGGGATACATTTGCTCAATAACACCAATTTTTTTCAGGGTTACAGTAGCCTCCCCCGAAGGAGTAATTTTCACAAGCAGGTATCGGATGCCGTAGGGCTTGAAGGTTTCATATCGCGTGCGCTTTCCATCGCATACGAAGCGGGCGCCTGAATTGATCTGCGCTCTTTTGTAAAGGTATGGCAGACCCTGTTGATTCAAGTCTTCACTAAAGCCAATATCGATATTGGTCCCTGCCGGAGCGTCAATATCCAGGAAAACTCTTCCAAGCATTTTTTTACCCATATCGTAGGAGAAAAAGCGGGTTTGCGAAAAGCTGAAATTCCCTGTCTGGTAATCGTTTGACTTGAGGTTTAGGCTTGCATCAGGCTGATTCCATACCAGTTCGCGTACCGGGTTTTTAAACGGGATTTCGTTATTGTGCGCGAACCATGAAATATGCGGACATGCTTTTTCGGGATTGGTTGACCCTGATGTAACCATTTCCAGAAGTTTTCGGACATCTTCAGGGGCAAGGGGGTTGCTGGAGACAAAGAATATAGGAGAATTATGTCTTTTTTGCGGAGAAAGCTCAAGGCCTGATCCTTCCGGTAAGGCCAGTGTAAACTCCCATGCACCCCAAATTGCCCTATAGTTCACAAACAAGAAATTCCATCCTTTTTTTAGGGCAAGCAGCCTGTTTTCCCGAACTGGGTTTTTTGCGTCTTTGGAATTTACTTTTATCGGACCGTTGCCGTTAAGATAATAGTCGCCCCACCATGTCCCTGTTTCGAGGGTTTGATCCTTTGGTGAAAAAATCCAGGTATATCCGGCCAATTGTTCTCCACGGTTGTAAAGAGCCTGACTCTCATCCGGGATTTTTCTATAGAAGGAATAAAATTCCTCCCTTTTAATAACATCATATATTCCAAGACATTGAAATGATTCTGATTCAAGTTGTGTTAATTCGGGGATTTGTCGCGGCTGCACCACACCCCAGTATGCCGGGTTGCGAATCAACACCGGGCTTTTCCAGTTTGTGTCGTCGAATGACTGATACTCCCATTGAAAAGGCTCTTTTTGAGCATCATAAAGCTCCATCGCGCCGCAAGCAAACGAAAATTTCTGGGCAAGTGTATCAAGCGATGATACAGGCAACATTTTCCATTTTCCGGGGGAGTCGAGAGATATTGTTTTCCCTTTGCCAGCATCTATGCTTCCCCAAGAAATCATGCTTCCGATGCTTTCGAAAATCTGAAAGGTTTCCATTCCATTTGCAAGGACTTCCAATGCAATAACATTTATTCCTTTTGTAAGGAAGGGGGAAAGGTCGTACTTGTCATACCGGGGATTTGCAGGATAAAATCTCGATGGGCCGAAATTAATATGAGTGCCATTCACGTAAAGATGATACCTCGATGAAGCAAAAAGATAAAAGTTTGCCGTGTCTGGAATGCTGCCGACCTCAAAACTGTTCCTGAATAGCACTTTTTGCTGCCTCCCACTGCCTTCCGCATTGCTCCATACATATCTCGGTGTTTGTGCCAAAAGACATTCAAATGCCAGAAAAGGCAGGACCAAAAAGAAAAGGATTAGGCGAGGCATACTTTTCATTTGATTATTTTTTAATGACCTTCCGGGTCGAATAAAATCCGGTCTTGTTGAAAAATCGTAACAGATAGATTCCTGATGGCAAATCTGAAGTCTTAATAATTAATTTGCAGGATCCCTCAGTGTCAATTTTCTGGAGCGGGTTGCCCAGGATATTGGTGAGTTCAATTTTTTCCACCCCCGAAATATTAATCGCAGAAAGGGATTCGTTGAAAGGGTTCGGAAAGATTTCTATTTGAGAATTTTGATCCGGGTTCAGTCCAACCGCTTTGGAAATCTCCACTTTTATACTATCCTTGATTTCCGGATTCTCCGCAGATTTAACAATAATATAGGTCGTTCCTATTCCAACAATCTGAACGAATCCTGTGGAACCCACGCTTACAACGCTGCTGTTTTTTGAGCTCCATTCAACACTTTTGTTTGTTGCGTCCTCGGGAACAATCGAAGCAGTAAGGCTGAAAGAAGGGTCATTCAGGTATTTTGTCAAAGGGTCCGTTTCGTTTATTATGATTTCGGTAACCTTAACTTCACCTTTAGTTCGAAGCATAATGTTATCGATATAAATCAGCATATTTTCATCGCTTCCACCTGCAATTTGAAAATTAAGTGTGTTAATATCCTTATAACTTATTCCCAGATCGGCTAGATCATAGGATACGGTTGTCCATGTATTGGCCTGAATTTCAAGGTTGTTCAACTGAAATGCGCCCAGCAAGACATCAGCGTTTTTTACTTCAAGCCTGATAACATTTACCGGATTCCCCGACAAAATCTGGAAAGTCAGGAAATCCATACCTGTCGTATTGTGGAGTGGAAATATCAATCCAAATCCTGCCCAGAGGTTTGTTCCGTCCCGTCTCCATACTGCTGTCATTTCCGATTCATTGCTGACTTGCTTAAGGGGATTGTCGGCTTTAGCCACAGAATCGGACGCCCAACCGTAAGCTCCGTAACCACCTGACCAGTCAAGCGCTATTGTCTCAAAATCAGCTATCACATCATAGATAATGCCAGAGGGAACACCTCCATCCACAATAACCATGCATTCAGCTGAATTTCCGTAAAGGGGTACCGCCTTGATAATGGCCTTACCGCCTGAAACCGCGCTGATTTTGCCATTCTGGTCAACGCTTGCCACCGAGGGGTCTGATGAGACCCAGGTAAAAGGGTGGCCAGCGGCATCAGCACTAAGGGTATACATTTCGGGGGAGTCGATTTCCAGCACGGTTTCACTGATTGTAATCTCATCGAACCTTTTGGTGGGCTTCCCGGCAAGAATGAAATCATCAAAGAGTATTGGAATTGCTTCCGGGTTTCCTGACTTATTTACAAAGACATTAAACTGGACCAATTCTTTATTTTCAGTGAGGTCGTAGGTATACAACTGCCAGCATTCTTCACCTTTGATGCTTTCATTTATCTCGATTTTGCTTAGGTCACTGGCAATCATTTGAATAAAAAAGTCCTTTATTCCGGATCCGAAATATTTAAACTGGAATTGAGCAAACTCAGTTAGATCCTGAGGATGATCGGTTGGTAAAACCATCCCGAGAAGTTTCCAGTCACCTTCGGACCGGTCCCATTTAACCACCTTTTCGCTCGGGTTTGACCCACTAATTATTGGATTTGCAAATGCAACATCGTTTGCACCGGTAGGGGTGTACAGCTGGGCATAATCGGGCTGTGGCTCAGTGGTTACCGGGATAATATTATCAAAATCAGCCATTACATAGTCGATGGCCATCTTGACATGAACCCTGCAGGTATCTTTTTTGGATCCGTTAAGCGATGTTGCAATAACCCAAACATCACCGGGTGCAATAGCTGTAAGGATTCCGTATTCGTCTACCGAAACAATTCCCTCGATAGAATAACTCCAGTTAACAAACTTATTGGATGCGTCTGCGGGAAGAAATGTGACGCTTAGATTTTTTTTTTGCCCTTCGATAATCGAAATTGTATCCGGATCGATGCTGATCTGCTCAACATCAATTTCAGGCCATGAGCATGTCACATTGCAGGATGCCGATACGGATTCGTCGAGTGAGGAAACAGATACAGTGCATGTGCCGGAAGTTATTCCGGTTATACGTCCGAAGTCATCAACCCAAACAACCCGGGGATCTGAGCTAGTCCATTTCAAAGCGGCAAAACTGGCATCGTTTATGTCAATGGTTACAGAAAGAAGGCTGTCTTTTCCTTGCGTATCGAGAATGATTTCGCTGCTGGATAGGGTAATTGCTCCTATTTTTTTGAGGGAGGACGAATTTTTGTTCTGCCTTGAGTTTGCAAATCCATAAGCAATTCCCCCGTAAACAGTATTCTGGTGAACTGTGTTTTCCGTCGACATAGGCGCGTGAATATTGCTATTCCAACGCTCATGGCCTGGCCATTCGGTCATTTGAGGGTATTGAGAGAAATTTGCCCAATCCTTATCCCAGGGTCCCATGCCCCCGGTTATGGAAGCGCCATCAACTGTCCATGTAAATGAAGGTATACCATAAGCCATCGACCAGGGGCCATAAGGTATAAATCCCGGATACAAAACCCAATTGTTGTTGTATCGGCTGTCCAGATGAAATCCACAGGCTGCGGGTCTTGGTCCGACACCGGTCATCCAGGTGGAATGAAGGGGATTGGTGCCAAGAAAATAGTCTGCCGTGGTGTGTATTGCGTTTTTGTATTTTATATCGCCCGTTAATGCATAAGCTGCTATTGCCTCAAAAATCATGGGCGTTGTGGCCTGCCCTACAAGCATCGGCATGTCAATTGCACCACCCCAGCGACAGGCCCGTTTATCTACAGCGTCTAATACATATTTTCCGGCAGTATTCAAGGCAAGTGCCTTCAGTTCGGACTGAAGCACTTTATCAATATTCTGATTGTTGGCAATAAGGTAGGAATAAACACCCCAGCGCACATCCTCAGAAAGACTTGTGGAATTTTTCAGCTCATGCAAAATAAGCTCTGCTGCATTCTTATACTCCTGCTTGCCTGTAACTCTGAAAAGGTTAGTGGCTGCATAGAGTCTGTATACCTTCAGCTCATTGCTGTAGTTGGTGTGGCCTGAGGGTTGGTTTGCCGGGGCAGATGCCCAGACGAATGCCTCTTCTGCTTCCTTGGTCCAGTTAACAGTGTCGTGCGACATGGATGCAAAGTCAACATGATCGAGCATTTCAACAGGAAATTTGTCAGGGTCTTTGCCCAGGTTTTTAAGAATCAGTGCGAATTGCGAAGCCTGGCCTGCATAAAAATAGGTCATAAATGCATCGGCTTGGGTAACCACAGTGCGACGTGACTCTTTCCAGGAGGGAAGGGAAGATTCAGCGCTGCCGTCAACGCTTGAGAAAACATCGGCACAGATCCGGGCACCACCAACTCCCCCGTTGCTGTAACCTTTTGCAATTAGTTCCTTTCGCAGGCGGTAATTGAATTTTATAAGCCATGACGCTTCATCAATGATGTCGGGAATCCCGTTACCGCTTTCCGGGATATTCAGATCAGCATCACTGTACAGTTCCGGAGCAAGTTCATAACTTAGCATAAGAATAACAGGAATACGCTCGTGAGTGTAATATTGGTCCCAGTCGCCAGCATCATGGTACCATCCGGCTGCATCCAGAGGTTTGCCTGCTGCAGCATCACGAATGGCCGTCTGGGAGCTGCCTCCCCCATCACCCTCCGCCCATGATGTATATGGATAGTCGGAGTAAAGCAATTTCCCTGAGAAATTGACCCCATCATCACTTGTAACTTTGGTATTTTGATTCACCGGCCTAATATATCCGGTCTTTGTGTGGGGAGGAGCCAACCGAATTCCTGCTCTCTGATGGTACAGACCGCGCATAACATTGTAATAGGCTTCATAAACAGCATCGGTACCGATTTTGAACGGATATGATTTTCCAATGCCCTCAACTACAAGGTAGTAAGTTCCATCGTCCGTAATGTCTGAAAAATCGCAGTCATAAACTTCAGCGCCCAGAAAGTTTTGGTTTGGAGTATCATTGGCTTGGGTAGTTTCTGCATTTGTTGCCGATTTCCTTTTGCGAAGGTTCCCTACCTTAACAGCAGTCGAATTTCCTTCCTTGTAAACCCGGTATTGACTTCCTGCATACCCGGAGAGATCCAATCCGCCTAAATCACCCATCCATTGGTACACATAACCGTACTTCGGTGCGTCTTTTGCATACCCGATGGTATTCACGTGAACCGCCTCACTGCGAAGCGCTGACTCGTCATAGGTAAATGTCCATGTTGCGCCATTGGCAGCAAGACTGCCTGTGTTAAGAGTATAAGTTTTCCCGTTTTTCAGGGACTTATTCAGTACCAGATAAAAATCATGCTCGGATGCCCAGGGTTTTGTAGTGGGATTGAACGAACTTCCGCCCCAGATCTCAGGGTCTTTCTTAAACTCGGTTCCTTTTGATTTTCTTCCTACCTGCACTGGATTCTGTGCTGCCAGAAATTCAGGATCATCCGTACTTGTAACTGTCCAGGAATCGGGTTTTTTGGCTGCAATTACATCCAATCTGCCAACAATCAACTCATTTGGGTATGCAACAGACCCATCATCAAAGTGAATCCATATGATTTTGTTGGTCAGAGGAAGAACTTCGGTGATGTCTGATGCCTTGAGACTTGTTCCTGCTAAAAGGGTGCAAAGCAGTAGAAGTAAATTGAAACGCATAAAAGGGTAGTTTTAGTTTGGTACAAAGAAACTACACTTTTACGCATGTGGATTATGCTATTTTCCTAAAAGGGTTTGCTATTTTATTTCGCTTATTTTCTCGGGCGAGGCAATCCACTCCACAACCCGGTCGGGCCATGTTGACAGGTATCCTTTGCCTATCGCAAGCGAAAAACCGTGTCCGCCATAAGGATAAATATGAAGAGAGGCGGAGACCTTATTTTTGCGCAACGCTGCAAAATAGGCCAGGGAGTTTTCAACCGGGACAGCTTGGTCGTCATTGGAATGAATCAGAATAGCCGGAGGTGTAAGCTCAGTTACCTGCAACTCGTTTGAGTAGTATTTGATAAGCTCCGGATCTGCATTTTTCCCTAGCAAGGCTTCTTTAGAGCCGGAATGTTGAAAATCGGAAGAAAAAGTAATGACCGGATAAATCAGAACTGAGAAATCGGGACGACAGCTAAGTCGGTCAATCGGATCTTTGGCGTTGGGATCTCCCGCATCGAAATGGGTGGAAAGGGTCGATGCCAAATGCCCTCCGGCAGAAAAACCCATGATACCGATGCGGTCGGGTTTGATATTCCAACCTGTCGCATTATGCCTTACCATGCGCATGGCCCTTTGGGCATCCAATAAGGGCGAAAGGCGCAGTTCAATGCTGCTTGAAGTCGAGGGGAGCCTATACTTCAAAACGATGGCCGCAATACCTTTTGAATTGAAGTACTTTGCAATATCGCTCCCTTCCCAGTCGTACGCCAGAATATGATACCCGCCGCCAGGACATATTATTACAGCATCGCCTGTGGCATTTTGTTTAGAAGGGAGAAAAACCTCGATCTCCGGATTCTGAACCTTTCCTATTCTTACGATCCCTGATGTGTCGCGGGTTTCGACTTCATCTGATGCCTTGAAATTTGGAATGTCTTTTTGCCACAGTGAGATTCTGAAATTTTGCGCCGAGGCAAATCCCCCGGAAAAAGCAAACGCAATAAGGTATAAGCTCAAATATTTCATGTCTTTATTTTTTAAAGTTCCCTGATCCAGATATTTCTGTACGACACGTCATTGCCATGATCCTGTAAAATTAT
>JAIFNN010000202.1 GCA_020047715.1 Bacteroidota bacterium
CCATCAACAAGAGCATCTTCCGGCACAGTGAACGAGTTAGCGAATTGGGAAATACCATTAGCCAAACCCATATAAGTAACAGCCATCAGGGCTCCAAAATCACCTTCCTCGGCCCTGGCGTCCAAACCTTCAGGAATCACAACAACTTCTGACCTGCTGGCAGCAGTGGGTTGCTTATAAGTAGGGGTCTCTGTTTCGGGGGTATCGTCATCTTTTTTACAGGATACCTGAATTAATGCAGGTATAAGTAAAAGCATCAAAAAAAACTTTGCTGTTTTCATTCTCTTGATTTTTTTGGATTTTTAGTAAAAAAACATGCTTAAAATTATAGAATTACCATGATATAAAGAATACTGTATTCATGAAATTTACATGAATGCCGCTTTTTTAATCCTTAGTGCTCGTTTTAGCAGCATTAAGCGCTAATAATCAGGTTCTGTTTATCTCTGATTTCCCATTTTTTGCGGGAAATAAACCTTACGGACTTTCCCGTTAACCTAATAAAATCAAATGAAACGCCATTCCGGTTCAGGCCTACCAATTCTCGTTGGTATTCTCAATTACTTCCTCTGCCTTTTTTCCCCCAAGGAAATTGTCAATAATGTAATGGAACAAGTATATCAGGGGAGTAAGAAGAATCGCAAAACTAACCTTGTAAAGATATTGAATCGTACCCACCTGCAGCACCTGTGAGAAACTCCATTCTCCCATTATGTAGAAGGCAACGGTAAGAATTACATAACTGTCTATGAGCTGCGAAACAACCGTCGATCCGGTAGCCCGTAGCCAAAGTTTCTTATGACCGGTTAGTCGGCGTATCCAATGAAAGGTATAAACGTCAACAAACTGACTCACCAGAAATGCGGTAATGCTTCCGGCAATGATGGATATCCCCTGACTGAAAATCAAAGTATATGCATAGTTGATGTCAAGCGGCTGGCCAGATGCGTCTTTGCCGTTGATCTGCTGCCAAAACTCAGCCGGAGGTAATTTCGTGCTAATTACTATGATTACCGAGCAATACAAAACCAGGATTGCAGCAAGAATCGAAATGCGCTGCACCCCTTTTCGGCCAAAATACTCGTTGATGATATCCGATAAAATGAAAACAAAAGGCCAGATAAGTATCCCGACACTCATGTTCATATCGAGCTTTTTCCCATCGCCAAAGGGTAATGCCCAATTCTCAATTCCTAAAAAGTGGGTGAGGGAAAAAATTTTCACTCCTGTTAACTCGGCTAAAATGACGTTGGCTAAAAAAATTCCGGAAAGAATATAGAAAAGCCTGTTGAGTTTGTTGTTTTCTCCCCCGTTTACCGTACTCATATTTACGATATTAAATTAGCATCTATACAGTTGCACAAGATTCGAAATTACAACTATTCTTTAAAAAACCTATAGGGAATTAAAACTTGTTTGAGGAATTATCACAATTCATGGTCAAACCCATTATGCTTATGGCTTGAGCGGTTCTGAAAACATTGTTTTCCATTTCTGGCTTAGGCTTTCACGGATTTTTGGTAGATCCTCTGAAAAGCTTATAAGCATTGAGATTACCGCTTTAACAACTCCAGAGTTTTGAAAAGTAGTCCCAAAAAAAACTGCAATTACAGTCGAAGATGATAGAAAAACAGATTGGAGACAAATAAACATTCCGGAACCCCCCAGCAAGAAATAATTCTTGCAAGTTGCTCCGGAATATTCATAATTAAAGGTCAAAATTATTAGCTTTTTGGAATATCAAAGACCGGCATTCATTTCAATAAGTTCTCCGGAGGTTTTTACCAGCTTGATAAACTCACCCCGATATCCTTCCTCATCAACACCCCTTGCGCCCTGAGCCAGTTCGAGCAGATGCGCTATCGAGGCCTTTCCTTTGAAATCCGAATCCCTCAAAACCATGCCAAATTCAGCTACTGCAGCAGAGAACCTGAAATTATTGCTGGTTCCTGAAATATCCAAAACCTCTCCCTGAACGGCTTTTTCATACAGCATGCTGGTTACGCCATCGGGCTTTTTGTACCTTAGCTTTATGGTTAATAATTCCGCATCCAATGAGGTTGATTTAGAAACTTTCTTTGTCTGGTATTTCAGGGGATCCACACTACCGCCTTCCTCGCCCGATCCAGCAGGAATTATTTCATACAAGGCAGTAACTGTATGACCTGCTCCCATTTCGCCAGCATCTTTTTTGTCGTCGTTAAAATCCTCATCATTTAAAATTCTATTCTCATATCCTATTAATCGATACGATTTTACCCGTTGTGGATTGAACTCCAACTGAAACTTTACATCCTTAGCCACGGTAAAAAGCGTTCCTCCAAATTCGCTTACAAGCACCTTGCGCGCTTCCTGAATGTTGTCAATATAGGCATAATTCCCATTCCCTTTATCGGCAATGATTTCCATCTTGTCGTCTTTGTAATTCCCCATCCCGAAACCCAACACAGTCATAAAAATCCCTCGTGACCTCTCCTTCTCTATAAGTCGTTCCATCTCAGCATCGCTCGAAGCTCCAATATTAAAATCGCCATCGGTAGCCAAAATTATCCGGTTGTTTCCCCCGGCAATGAAATTTTCTGAAGCAGTTTTGTATGCAAGCATCAATCCGGCTCCCCCGGCGGTTGACCCGCCAGCCTGCAGGTTTTCCAATGAATTCAAAATCGTCTCTTTCTGGTTTCCCGCTGTTGATTTCAAAACAAGTCCTGCCGCACCGGCATACACCACAATGGCAACCCTGTCGCTCGGGCGCAGCTCTTTTACCAGCATCTGAAATGCATTTTTCAAAAGCGGGAGTTTATTAGGGTCGCTCATTGACCCCGACACGTCTATAAGAAAAACCAGGTTCGAAGCTGGCAGCTCGCTTTTGTCAATGTTTTTGGCTTTCAGCCCGACGTGCAACAATTGATGACTTGAATTCCACGGGCAAACCGACAATTCCGTGGTAACTGAAAAGGGATGATCATTCTCTGATTCGGGATAATCGTAATTAAAGTAATTAATCATCTCCTCAATTCTAACCGCGTCTACGGGAGGCATTTGACCCATGTTTATAAACCTTCTTACATTGGCATAGGAGGCCTTGTCAACATCAATCGAAAATGTTGAAAGCGGGGCGTTCAGCACATCTTTGTATCCGTTTTCATGAATGGCCGAATAACCTTCCGTATTCCAGTTTTGCTGGTTCATTGCATATCCTATGGGTAGTGCAGGTCGAGTCTGAATAAAATCTCTTTTTTCCATCCGCACACTTGAAGTAGCGACTTTGGAATGATGTTCCTGCCCATACCCGATTACAACTATTTCATCAAGAGTCTGGTTCGATTCCGTCAAAAAAACATCAATAACCGACTGACTTTTAATAACTACTTCTTGATTATCGTAACCAATAAATGAATAGACAAGAACCTTGTCTCCTTCAAGAATAGATAGGCGGTACCTGCCCGAGAGATCAGTTACCGTTCCACGGTTTGTGTTCTTTACAGTTATGCTTGCCCCGGCTATGGGAGTACCCTGCAAATCGGTAACCGTACCGGAAATTTCGCGACCGGTATCAGCTGAGATAAAAACTGCGGATATAAAAAGGAATCCTAAAATCAACATAATTTGTTTCATGGCATTTGGTTTTTAAAGTGAGATTTTCTAACAGGATGCTTTCAAAAATCCGATTCCATAAAAAATAAGGTGTTTTTTCTGCGGAGGCTCAAAAAAACTTTTCCGCTACCTTGTTCATTGCCTTGCCGGGAATCCTGAAAATGCTGTTTTTTAAGTACCTTGCGAAAAAAAATTAACCTTGTTCAGCTTTTTGCCCGGAAATAGGAAATCTTTGTCTGATGACGATTTGCTGCGGCATTTTCAGTCCATGGGCGACCCCGATTCTCTGGGCGAACTGTACTCCCGCTACATGCACCTGGTGTATGGCGTTTGCCTGAAATATCTGAAAAACCGGGAGGAATCGAAAGATGCGGTAATGCAGATCTTTGAAAAACTGCTTAAGGATCTGCCCGCATATGAAATTCGCAATTTCAAGGCCTGGCTTTATGTCATTACAAAGAATTTCTGCCTTATGCAGCTGCGTTCCCGGCAGAGTTCTGAAAAAAAAATAAAGCTTTGGCAAAATGATCCTGAAAATAATATGGAATCCGAAGCGTTTCTGCATCCTCTTGATGACGACTTGCTTCAAACCAACAGAGCCCTTAAAGAATGCATCGAAAAACTTAAAAAAGAGCAAAGAGAGTGCGTCAACTGGTTCTACTATGAAAACAAATCGTACCGCGAAATCGCACAGTTTCCGGATATGGATGAGAACAAAGTAAAAAGCCTGTTGCAAAATGCCAAAAGAAACCTGAAAATTTGTCTTGAAAACAAACATGTCGAAAAAATCTGACCATAAAGCCAATTCCGAAAGGGAGTTTCTCAGGTATTCTGCAAACAAAATGACAGAAAAGGAGAGAAACGCTTTTGAGCGGAGCCTTCAGAAAGATGCCTTCGATGAGGAGGCTCAGGAGGGTTTTGCCTTGTTTACTGAAAAAGAACTGAAAAACGATTTCTCGGATCTGAAATCCCGGCTTTCCGGCAATCAACGGATGGGCAATCGCTTTTCTTATTACCGCATTGCCGCTGGCTTTGCCGTGCTTGTTGCGGTTTCGGGGCTGTTCTATCTGATGCTGAATCGAAAAATCATGGACGAACAGCCTCCGGTGTTAAGCTCCGAATCCTCCAAACCCATACTAAAAGAAGAAGCTCTGCCTGAACCCCAGTCCGAAGCACTTCAAATTCACGAACCGGCAGCTCAGAAAAAGGATGCAAAGAAATCACGTACGGTCGCGATATCAACTCCCCCGGAAAATGCTGCAAACGAAACCTTGGATGTGGCCTTGCTTCCCGCTGTTACTGAAACCATTGCCACAAGCGATCAAACACCTGTCGCTTTTGAAAATTCTCAAGCAGACAAATCCGGCTTTAGTGAAATGCAGAAAGCAACAAGTTCAAAACCGGCTCTGAGTACCTCCCCCGAGAATGAAACTGCCAGAATATCTGCTCAAGAGGCCCCAATTGCATTTCGGGGGAGAGTGGTCTCGGCCGAAGATTATCAGCCACTTCCAGGGGTAAGTGTTTATATCAAAGAATCTCAAACCGGAACGATAACAGACATGGAGGGAAGCTTTGTTCTTCCGGCCGGCGAAGATGCAGACAGTTCAGCAACCCTGAGGTTTGCCTTCATCGGTATGGAGGAGCAGGAACTACTGGCCGACGCAGGACCTGAATTGAATGTTGTTCTGAACCCTGCACAGACGAGCCTTGACGAGATTGTTGTGACCGGTTACGGCAGCAAGCGCAAATCGGAACGAAAAGATATTTCTAAGGAGAATATAACCGGATATGCCTCGCCTGTTGACGGTTACCGAAAATTTGAAAAATACATTTCTGATAACCAGTTGTTCCCCACAACAAATACCGGCATTTCCGAAGCCATTGTAAGTCTGGATTTTCTGTTGGATGAAAATGGGAGGCCAACCCATATCACAGTAGTCGAAAGTCCTGCCCGTGAATTCTCCGATGAGGCAATCCGTCTGCTTTCCGCCGGACCCGACTGGACGCAGTCTGCCCAGCCTTCGCAAAAAACAAGAGTAAAAATAACTCTTGCCAAAAAAAACTAAGGTTTTCCCCTTAAAGGCAACTTAGTTCTCAAATCGTAGTATAAGAGTTGTTTTTGTTTCTGTTTTCTGTGTCTGTTTCTATCTTTGAAAAAACTAAAATATCGTGAAGTATACAATTGCAATTATCTTCTCCTTGTTTCTGCTTAGTCAGCAAGCCTTTGCCCAAACGGTAAACCATTGGGAGAACTATATTGACGCAGCGGATACCTGGAAATACCATATCCCCACGAGCGAGTTGCCTGCCAGCTGGACAAGTCCTGATTTCGATGATGCTTCCTGGCTTTCGGGCCCAGGAGGATTTGGCTATGGAGATGGCGATGACAATACACTTGTACCCGAGGGAACCATATCTGTGTTTGTAAGAAAGAGCTTTACCCTGACCAATGCTTCAGATCTTGTTTCGGCAGTTCTTTATGTCGATTACGACGATGCATTCGTGGCGTATTTGAACGGAACCGAAATTGCCCGCGCAAATATCGGCGCGGTTGGTGTTCGGCCTGAATTCAATGATCAGGCGATAAACGCATTGGAGCCGGCTTCAACTACCGGGGCGGTGGCACCGCGCTTTGTGGTTGATAATTCCAAGCTTGCTACTTCTCTTAAAGATGGGCTGAATACCCTTGCATTGCAGTTTCATAACCATCAGGCATCTTCTTCGGATTTTTCATCTACAACTTTTTTTATCGGGGGATTTTCAACTACTTCTAACAACTTCCGTTCCCCTCCCTTCTGGTTCACTGCACCTCCCTCTGTAACATCGTATCTGCCGCTTGTAGTAATTGACACCTGGGGTGGTTATATACAGGACGAACCGAAAATTGACGCATGGATAAAAATAATTGATAACGGAGCGGGCAAAACCAATAATATCAGCGATCCGGGAACCGATTTTGAAGGGCTCATAGGAATTGAGCTTCGTGGACAAAGTTCACAGATGTTCCCCAAAAAGGGCTATGGCTTTGAAACACGCAATGCGCTTAAGGAAGACTCTACCGTAAGCTTGCTGGGAATGCCCAAAGAAAGCGACTGGATTCTGAGCGCACCCTATTCCGACAAAAGCCTTATGCGCAACCCGATGAGCTTTTACCTCGGCAACACAATGGGCCGCTGGCAACCCGGAACCAAATGGTGCGAACTCTATGTCGATGACGATTATAAGGGTGTTTACCTCCTCGTGGAAAAAATCAAGCGGGATAAAAAACGTGTAAATATCGACAAACTCCTCCCTACGGAATTATTGGCCGACTCTCTTACAGGTGGGTATATTGTTAAGGTGGATAAACTTGACGGCTTAACTTCAACGGAATACTTCAGGACCTACCCCACGGCAAGCTATTTTAATGCCCGTCGATACGATTTTACCTATGTATATCCTAAAGCAGACGAAATTATGCCTGCCCAGAAAGTGTATATCAAAGACTTTCTTACCAAACTCGAGACCGCCCTTAATGGGACAAACTTCAAGGACCCGGTTCTCGGCTTCAGGGCCTATATGGATGAGCTTTCGTTTGTTGAATATGAGATCATCGAAGAACTTGCCAACGATGTTGACGGATACAGGTACAGCACCTTTTTTCATAAAGAAAAAGATTCCGACGGGGGCAAGCTCATCGCCGGCCCGTTATGGGACTTCGATCTTTGCTATGGCAATGTAGATTATGCGCCCAGCAGGCTCGCAACGGACCAGTGGCTTTATGTAAACTACGGCACCAACGAAGGCTCGCCGATGCATTGGTGGAGAAGACTCATGGAAGACCCCAATTATGCCGCCTTGGTAAAGTGGAGATACAGCCATCTCAGAAACGGGCCACTGCATACCGACTCAATTATGGCATACCTTGACGATAACATTGCGTATCTTGGCGATGCTGTTGATCGCAACTTCGATCGCTGGCCCATTCTGAACGAATGGGTCTGGCCGAATGCCTATGTGGGATTCTCTCACGATAATGAGCTCGATTACCTCAAAACCTGGCTTACCAGCAGGCTCGAATGGATGGACTCGAAGTGGCTCATACCCTTGGGCGATAATAACAAGATTGTTTTGAGAGATGAGGATTTCAGCGTTTTCCCAAATCCTTTCAACTCCCGGATCAACCTTTCCCTCACTCCGAAAAGTCTTGATGCTATCGATATTGCAATTTATAATTTACAGGGACAACAGGTCTTCTCGCATCAGCATCAGCCCAATTCGGTTTCGAAATCCGAAATCCCGATCGAAAACCTCTTCCTTCGTTCGGGCTTGTATATTTTGCAGGCAAAGCAAAACGGCCAGATCATTGCTTTTTCAAAACTAGTATGTACCGGAGACCACTAATCAATGTCGGTGGAGGGAAACCCGGTTTTTCGGATTCCTTCCACAGAATGGGTAAACAGGCTTTTTGTTGAAAGAATCTTTAATGGAAATAATTGAACTATGCGATTTACATCGGTTTTTTTTCTTCTGATCCTGATTCTGGTTTTTCCGGCGTCAAACTTGTATTCCCAAAACCTCGATTATGCCAAAAGTATTGTGAACACATTGGCCTCAGAGGACTATATGGGCAGGGGATATACGAAAAAAGCCGATTTAAAGGCGGCCAACTTCATAAAGGATGAATTTCGCAGATACGGGATTCAGCCGATAAATTCGGAGTACTTCCGGTATTTCAACCTTGATGTCAATACTTTTCCGGGAAAGATGGAAATCTCGCTAAACGGGCAAAAGCTCCGTCCCGGAATCGATTATCTTACCGATCCCTCCTCGCCATCCCTGAAAGGATCTTTTGAGGTGATCCGAATTCGCAGGCAGGATTTGAACAAACCGGATGTCTTGAGCGAAATACTAATGGCCACGGCGGGAAAAGCGCTAATGATTGATATGAACGATACCGTTAAATTCAGTCCCTCCGAAAGCGAAAAAATCAGCAAGTTGGTTGATGCCATAAAATACGACCCGGAACTGAAAAACCCTTTAACAATTATTCTTTCGGATAAAAAGCTAACCTGGGGCATTTCAGGCCGGCAGGCAAAGAAAGTCGTTGTTACTTTGCATTCAGGGGAACTAAACCCTGATGACATTTCCTTCATCGAGGTGGACATCAAAGCCCGGCTACAAAGAAACTACAAGACACAAAATGTTATCGGCATAATCCCCGGAAAAACCGTACCCGACAGTTTTCTTGTCGTAACCGCACATTACGATCATCTTGGCATCATGGGAAAGGAAACCTGCTTCACCGGAGCCAACGACAATGCCAGCGGAATAGCCATGCTCCTGAATCTGGCCAAATACTTCGCCGAAAATCCCCCGAAATACACACTAGTATTAATTGCGCTTTCAGCTGAAGAACTGGGATTACTCGGTGCTGCAAGCATTAGCAACGACCCTGGTTTGGAAACCGGAAAAATCAGGTTTCTTGTGAATTTCGACATGGCCGGAACGGGCGAAGAAGGCATAATGGTTGTAAATGCCACTGTTTTTAAGGAAGAGTTTGAAAGATTGCAGCAACTAAACAGCACCGAAAGCCTTTTACCTTCAGTGCGTTCCAGGGGAGAGGCCTGCATAAGCGACCATTGTATATTCTACATGAAAAAAGTGCCCTGCTTCTATATTTATACCTTGGGAGGAATTACTGCCTATCATGATATTTTCGACAGAGCCGAAACCCTTCCCCTTAGCGCATTCGACAACTACCTGAAATTAATGATTTCGTTTTTTGAAACCTTTTGATCCCCTGAATCCCCCGAAATAAGGCTTTTTGCAATCTTAATCCAAGCGTGATCCAAGCGTGAGTCCGGCTTTCAAAACAGCCCAATACTCCACTATACACTTCATCAACAAGCACTTGATCCACTGATTTTATTTAGATCAATTCTTAATTTAAAATTTGTTGCGAAATTTTGAGCTCTATTGTTATTCGATTCACAATAAAATAATATATTTGAAGTGTCGAATTGTTATTTAAATAACATAAAGCGTCTAAACCTCTCATTTAATAGAACTTAGTATTAACCAATTAAAATTACAAAGCATGTTGGAACAAGTTAACCTGGTAAAAGAACTGGCAGATAAGCACGGCAGAAGAAGAGACAGCCTGATCCCGATTCTGCAAGGCCTCATGGAAGAAAAAAACTACCTGACCGATGAAGCTATGGTTCTCGTGGCAAAGGAACTGGACATTTCTGCCGCCGATGTTTACGGAACTGCCTCCTTTTACACCTTTATGGACACCGATGTCAGGGGAAAGTATGTTATCAGGATTTGCAAAACGATTTCCTGCTCCATGAAAGGAAAGATCGAAGTCTTGCATACCATTGAGGAAACCCTGAAGATCAAAGTAGGGGAAACCACCTCGGACAAAAAGTTCAGCCTTTTGGAGACCAACTGTATTGGTTGGTGCCACAAAGCCCCTGCCATGCTTATAAACGACACACCCTATACAGAGTTGACACCGCAGAAGGTTACAGAAATCCTTCAGGAATACATGAAAATGTAGGAATCGTTTTCGGCAGATGCCAAGCACAAGAAATCAGAATATTAAAAAATAAAATATAACCAAATGAAAAGCTCAGCATTAAAAAGGGTTGACCTGATCTTCGAAAGTGTAAATGTCAGGGAGATACTCGATAAAACCTTGAAGCGGAAACCCGAAGAAATCATTCAGGATGTTCTGGATTCAGGACTCAGAGGACGCGGTGGCGCAGGATTTCCTACCGGAATGAAATGGAAATACACAGCCGCAGAAAAAAATGCAGTTAAATACATCGTTTGCAATGCCGATGAGGGCGAGCCCGGCACCTTCAAAGACCGCCAGATTCTGGATGAAGTTCCCCGTAAGGTGTTTGGGGGAATGGCTATTGCCAGCAAAGCCATAGGTGCAAAAATAGGCTATGTATATTTGCGCGGCGAATACAAGTTCCTGGTGCCAAAACTCCAGGAGGAAATGGAGATATTTCATGCCATGATGAAGGAAATGAAGCACGATTTCCGTCTCGAGCTGCGTCTTGGAAGCGGGGCCTATATTTGTGGCGAAGAAAGTGCACTCTTCGAATCCATTGAAGGAAAACGCGGGGAACCGCGCAACAAGCCGCCCTACCCAACTACATCAGGATTGTTCGGCAAGCCCACCTCAATCAACAACGTGGAAACGCTGGTATACACGGTTATGATTTGCAAGTATGGGGCAGATTATTTTCACAAACTGGGAACCACCGACTCCAGAGGATCCAAGGTGTTTTCGGTTTCGGGGGATACGCCCAAAGCCGGCATTTACGAACTGGAACTCGGCATGACCGTGGAGCGGTTTGTTGAGGAATTTGGGGATGGTGACACCAAGGCGGTTCAGGTTGGTGGAGCCTCTGGGTTTTGCGTACCAAGGAAGAAATTCCGCGACACCATTATTGGTTTCGAGGGAGTTCCTACCGGTGGATCGATGAAGCTTTTCAACAGTTCCCGCTCAATGTATAACGTACTGCACAACTATCTTGATTTCTTTACCGAAGAATCGTGCGGACAGTGCACTCCCTGCCGGGTTGGTTGTCAACAGTTGCTTTTGGGTGTTGAAGCAGTTAAGCGGGGAGAACGGAATTCCCGTTATCTGGATGAACTGGTTAAGCTTGCCGGCACAATGAAAATCGCATCGAAATGCGGCCTGGGCCAGTCGGTTGGAAACGCATTCAAATCCATTGTGGAAAATTTCAAGGAAGAAATCATTTACTAACTCAAACGCTAAAAATCATGGTTAATCTCACTATAAACGGACTGCATATATCGGTTAAGGAAGGTACCACCATTCTGGATGCCGCCCGTAAACTCAATTTCAAAGTACCTACGCTTTGCAACCACCCGGATCTCTGCGTGGCAGGAAACTGCCGGGTTTGCGTTGTTGAGCAATTGAGCGCAAAAACCCTCGTGGCATCCTGCGCAACTCCCGTGACAGAAAACATGCAAATCCTCACCAACAGTCTGAAGGTAAGAACCGCACGAAAACATATTATCGAGCTTCTTCTTTCGGAACACAAGGCCGACTGTACCAAATGCTACAAGAACGGCTTTTGCGAGTTGCAAAGCCTATCGAATGAATACAGTGTCGGGGATCATGTTTATATTGATCTGGTGCCCATTCACGC
>JAIFNN010000175.1 GCA_020047715.1 Bacteroidota bacterium
TCTCTTTGAACCAAGGGTATTTGGGCAGCTGGCAGATACTACTGACGTAACGAATATGTACAGGCTTTTTGAAATCAATAAGCTGATTATTTGTGAATTGAATTTGAATACGAGGATTTGGACGAAATACTAAATTTCAAGGAATCATAAGCTTTTTACTCCATTTTCTTTATTTTTTACTATTTATTTGAGTCGGGTTTGCGAATATATTAACTGACTAAGGTATTTTTATATCGTTTTTGGCTGTTTTAGGGTCTTGCAATACAAACGATCCTCTTAGCATTCCCTTAACATTCTTCCTCCCATCCATCCATTAAATCAAAATAAGCCTTATTTTTATCTCTTTCTTAATTGTCGTTCCCGCTGCATAGTGTGATATTAATCCCATGGTAATCAAAACCGGAAATACGAGATTTTTTGCATTTCTTTTGCTGCTGTGGATTGGAATGCCCTCTGCCACTTTCTCTCAGGGGGAGCCATACTATTCCGTTGCTTTTGAAAACCAAACCCTTAAATCAATTCTTGCAGGCATATCTGCCCAAACCGGTTTCAAATTTGCCTATAGCGAAACCCAAATTGATGTAACAGAAACGGCCTCCTTCTCAATTACCGAAATGCCCTTCGATTCTGTTCTAAACATACTTTCCTCCCGTTTCCATCTCGATACAGAAACCCTTGGGAGCACCGTAATCCTTAAGCCCAAAGCCAATCCCGAATATTTCTATATCCGGGGATCTGTATTCGATGCAAAATATAATAATCCCATACAATGGGTAAATGTCACAAGTATTGATGGGCAGCAGGGTGCAATTACCGACTCATCGGGATTCTTTTCCATGAAAATCCCCTCCCGGGAAAATAGTATCAGGTTCTCATTTATGGGATACAAAAGCCAGGTCCTGGCGATAAAAGCCAATGCTGACCTGCATATCATCATGGAAGAAGAGCTCATTCCAATCGATGAACTTGTGGTGGTGGCATTCGGACAGGAAAATCGCAATCTGATCGGCGGGGCTGTTTCCGTTTTTAACCCCGGCGTTTTTGAGCAGTTAAACAACGAGTCGCTGAATTCCTCCCTGCAGTCCACTATCCCCGGTCTCCTCGTGCAGAACAATGCCGGCACTCCCGGTTCGGCAATTAACGTTACCATTCGGGGAATCAATTCCATTACGGCAGGCAATAGCCCGCTTTACATCGTGGATGGCATTCCCGTGATACGCGGAAATTATTCACAGCTCGATTTCAGCGGGCAAACCTTGGATGCTATAACCGACATCAGCCTGTATGATATTGAATCCATCAGCGTGCTTAAGGATGCGGCCTCCTCTTCGCTTTATGGAGTGAGCTCATCCAATGGGGTTATTCTTATCAATACCAAACGGGGACGGGAAAACCAACAGCAGGTTCAGTTAGAGAGTTATTACGGACTGCAGGCCACCACCGGACAGCTTTCCATGCTCAACGCCACCCAATGGATGAACCTCTCCAACGAAAAGGCTATTGCTGCAGGGAACAGCGCTGTCTATTCCGAAGCAGATATCCGTAACAATACAATAAACACCAACTGGCTGGACAAGGTGTTTCGCGTTGCCCCGGTTGCCAGTACCTATATTTCTTTCAGGGGAGGAAATACAAAATCGAAATACTACGTCAGCGCCAATTATTTCGATCAGCAGGGAATAATTATCGGAAGCGATTATCAGAGATACAGTTTCCGGATTAATTATGATTATAAACTTACCGACAGGCTCTCCTTTGAATACGGAAACGGTTTTTCCTACTCACGGAACAACCGGATTGAAGGCGACCAATCTCTCAACGGTCCCCTTCCGGTTGGAATCAGTATGCCGCCCGTTTACCCGGTATATAACCCGGATGGGAGTTACAACAACGACGGACCTTATGCGAACCCCGTTTCCATTGCCAACGAAGAAAAGAATCTTGCCAGCACCTTCAGGAACCTCTTCAGTCTTGCGCTGAATTACAAGCTTACTGAAGAGTTGCAAATACGGTCTCAGACCGGTGTTGATTTCTATAACCTTGGTGAGGAGACTTTTGCGCCCAAAGAAGCACGGCAGGGTTCCAAATACAACGGATTGGGAATTGAAGCCACCAACAATACCTTCCTGATAAATAATTCCACTTATTTCAATTATCATCATAGCTATGGAGTCCATGAGATTTCTTTTCTCGGGGGATTCAGCCTTGATCGCTACAGAAAGCACGGAACCTATCTTCGGGCTCAGAATTTCCCTGGCAGTAGCTTCGAATTCCTGCAAAACGGAGCCACACCCATTATCGCCTCCTCCGATGAAACCGATGCCGCCTCAAACTCTTTGTTTACCAGCATGAAATACAGCAATTCCAAAAAATATATCTTCACCTTTAACCTCAGGAGAGATGGCTCTTCGCGCTTTGGAGCAAATAACCGTTTCGGGTATTTCCCCTCCGTATCGGGCTTGTGGTATATTTCGAAGGAAGAATTCTGGCAAACCAATCCGGTGTTGACAAAGCTGAAAATAAAAGCCAGTTATGGACAGACTGGAAATGACCAGATTGAAAATTTCCTTTCACTTGACCTTTTTGCTGCCGGCTCAAACTATAACGGCCAAGCCGGGATAAGTCCCTACCAACTCTCTAACCCTGATCTTAAATGGGAAACTACCAATCAGTTTAATGTTGGCATTGATGTGGATGTATTTAACAATTTCAATATCTCAGCCGAATATTATCATAAGAAAACCAAAGACCTCCTGCTCGAAAACCCAATCCCTCCCTCAACGGGATTTGAATATTTCTTGTCCAATATCGGAACCATCCAAAATCAGGGACTTGAATTTATGCTTTCCTCAGCGTTTTCTTCCGGGGGATTTCATTGGGATGGCAATTTCAGCTTCACTGCAAACCGGAACAAAGTATTGAAATTGTATAATGATCAACCGGTGCGTAATATTGGCAGGGCCGGCAGCAGTATTGAAGTGGGCGAGCCGGTATCCTTCTTTTATGGGTTTTTGTCGAGGGGAGTAAATCCCGACAATGGTTTGCTGATATACGAGGATGTTTATAAGGACGGAAAAATAAATGATCTCGACCGGACAAAAATAGGAACCCCTTTTCCCATGTTTTACGGAGCTTTGGCTAGCAATTTTTCATACAAATCCATTGGTCTGAATTTTTTGTTTTTTTATTCCTACGGGAACGACATTTTTAATTCCACCCGCCTCTATACCGAGACCTTATCCATCGGAAACCAGACCACTGCCGTATTGAACCGTTGGATGGAGCCTGGCGACAAAACCAGTGTTCCGAAAGCCTCCAGCTATAATGAAAGAATATCCTCCCGATTTATCGAAGACGGCTCCTTCATCCGCTTGAAAAGCATTAAACTCAGCTATTCGATGAAGAACAGCTTTACAGAAAAACTGGGTTTTTCATTTTTCGAAACCTACCTTGCAGGTAAAAACCTGCTTACTCTCACCCGGTATTCCGGTATGGATCCTGAAGTAAATTACAACCCTTCGAACCCAATTGTTCTTGGGACTGACTTTTTTACCTGTCCACAACCAAAAAGTTTAATCTTTGGAGTATGCGCAAAATTCTGATCCTGTTACTTTTTGTTTCTTCTGCCTGTGAAAGGGGGCTGGAGGTAGAGCCGAAGATGTACATTTCTGCAAAGGAGGCATTCAGCAACAAAGAAAACGTTGATGCTGCCCTGGTGGGTTGTTATGATGCGCTCCAATTGCAACATTACTATGGCAGAAATTTTGTGATCATTGGCGATCTGGCGTCAGATAACAGCAGGGCTAGCGGTACGAAAATTGAATACTACAGCACCGACGACAACAACCTGCTCTCGGATAATATTCTTGTGGAAGGAATTTGGAGTGACATTTATACGGCCATTAACAGGGTAAATTATGTGCTGACGCAGATTGACGGGCTGGATTTCCTCAACACATCCGAAAAGGAAGACATCTCGGGGCAGCTCCGGTTTCTGAGAGGTCTTCACTATTTTAATCTTGTACGGCTTTACGGGGGAGTTCCCCTAAAGCTTCTGCCTACGGATGATGTTCAGGAAGACAATTTTCTCCCGCGTTCATCAACAAATCAGGTGTACGATCAGATTATTGCCGATCTTGAATATTCAATCCTTAACCTGAAGAACACTTTGCCCGAAAGGGCTACTGTTTTTGCTGCAAAAACATGCTTGTCAATGGTAAACCTTAGCCTTGGAAATTTCGGCGATGCACTGAACTATTCGAAGGAAGTGTTCGATTCGATTAATTTCCTGGAAGAAAAATACTCCGAACTTTTTGATCACCAGGGAGAACCCAGCAGGGAGATTATTTTCTACGTTCCTTTTTCTCCAAGCGACAAGAACAGGCTTGCAGAATATCTTCTTCCCAATCCTCTTGGAGGCAGGTATGAAAACTCCCCAACACCCAAACTGGTAAGCCTCATTGAAGAAAATGATGCCCGCAGAAACCTGATTGCAGCCCGCTATAAAGACAAATATTACTCTACAAAGTATTCCGACTTGACAACAGGTTCCGACCGGGTTATTGTTTACCGGACGGCTGAGCTGTTGTTTATTATGGCCGAAGCAGCCTACAGGATCGACTCCGTCGGAAATCTAACCGACATTCTAAACAGCCTCAACAAGGTTCGGGTACGAGCCGGACTTCCTGCCCTTGAAGAGTTGGTTGCAGGATCGATTTGGAATGCTATTCAAAAAGAAAAACAAATTGAGTTCGCTTTTGAAGGCAAGCGGTGGTTCGACCTTATCAGGACGCATACCGCCATAGGAACCGTTCCCACCGTTACAACAGCCTACCAGAAACTTTGGCCTCTGCCTTTAAGCGAAATGCTTGCCAATCCCAATATTGGTATTCAAAACCAGAACGATGGCTATTGAAAAAACCAGAGATCAGCTTATTCCAAATTATTTCCCGGTATGCGCCCGCCTATTCGGCATCCCACCAAAACCTGTCCTGCAAGGTCGGAAGCACTGAAGGGAAGCTTTGATTATAGAGCCGTTCAGCCTGAGGGTAAGTAATTCTCCTTGGGATGGCGCCACCGGGATTCTGATTATGATCTCCTCCGGGGTTTGGGGTCAATACCGGGTAACCCGTTCTCCTGTAATCGGTCCATGACTCGATGGTGGCATACATGGCAATATACTTTTGCTTCATGATCAAAGCCAAATCTGTTTCGAAGGTACCGGTAAGAACTGCATTTTTATTGACATAGGTACTTACAATTGATGGATCAAGGGTTCCTTTCGAAACCTTATTAATGTCTGCGCTCACGGCTTCCTGAAGCGCAGTTTGTGCCAGCTCATCGTTTTTATCGATTCGGATGCGGGCTTCTGCTTCGATAAATTTCATTTCATGATAGGTCATCATGTGCACCGGGCTTGTGGATGATGTGAAATACAATCCATTCAAAGTAGCCACTCCGAATTTTTTCTTAAAATAAAAGTCCCTTCTGGGATCACTGCTTGCAGCCATCATGCTGGTAAACTGTGCGTTTGGAAGAATGTAATTCAGGAGGCTGAAAGAATAAAAAGGATTGTTTTCAGCAGCCGAATATCCGAAAGGATAAGTCATATCTTCATCGCTCGAGCTAAACGAGTTTGCTATGGCTTCAAGCGCTTTTTCGGCCGGGTTGAAATCAAGTTCGTCCGATCGTTTGGTCAAGTGCATATAGAACCTCGCTTTTAGCGCATATGCCGATTTTTTCCATTTAGAAACATCCCCCTTATAAATAATATCATCAGAAGTGGGCTTAAAGCCGGTGTAGGTCTGATCCAGATCCTCAATACCTTCGTCGAGAAGCTGTTGAATGGATTCATATATCGATTTCTGGGAATCATAAACCGGTGACCTGTTTGCTGATCCCTGCAGCGCCTCGGTGTAGGGTACGTCGCCATACAGGGAGGTCACATTGCCCAAACAGAGCGCCATCATAATTTTACCGATCCCGGAATAGTAGAAAGACCCCTCTTTCTCAGCTATATCGATCATTTTTCTGAGATTTATCATGGGCCCGTCATAGTAGTCATTCCAGTCCCAGTCGGCATATAAAGCTTCATTTACAGTGTAGGTTTGCACCTGCTTGGGATGGTTGTCAATACCCTCATAATATTGAACGAATATGCCCGCCATAACCTGTCCTGTTCCTGCCATCAGGCGTGCGAGACGTGATTCGGTAAAAGGAAGAATAACATTTGCGGGTACCGATTCCAGGCTGTTTGGGTTAATGTTTTTATCTTCCAGTTCGCAGGAATTTAACAGGAGGAAAACCAGTAACAAACCCCATGCTGAAATTGTATTTCTTGATGCTTTCATGTATATATGTTATTACAGATCAGAAAGAAACTTTTACATTGAATGTATATCCCTTAGTATTTGGCATATTGAAATAATCTCTGCCGATGCTGTTTGATGTGCCGGAAAGATTCGTTTCCGGATCAATGCCGGAATATTTTGTTTTAAGCCAGAGATTTCTTCCGCTTACACCGATTTCAAGGGCTTTCATTTTACCCAATCGTTTTAAGGGCATACTGTAGAGCAGGCTTATTTCGCGAAGTCTGATCAGGGATGCATCTTCGATTGCGGCTTCCGACAAACCAGCCAATGTTCCCTGAGCGCTGTAGTAGGCTGAATTTCTTTTTACAACAACTTCGTTTGGCAGGCCGGTATTTACATTTACACCGGGAAAAATATAATCTTCTTCGCGGTTTTCGGTTTGCTTGCTGGTTCCAAGGGTGTTCATCACATTCTTGGTACCGTTATAGACCTGACCTCCCTGTCTTACCTCAACAAGAGTATACAGGCTGATTCTCTTGTAAGTGAAGGTATTGTTTATCCCCATAAAATAATCCAAATTTGGATCTCCCACTATACCAGAAATAACGTCTACCAAAGGGTAGCCATTATCTCCCACGAGCACCTCGTTTTTGTCGTTTCTCAGGAAACGGGTACCGTAAAGCACGCCGTAGGGCTGCCCTTCAATAGCCACGGAACGGGTTGAGCTGATCCCGGTAGTTTCAAAGTCCAGCAAGGGCACTCCTTCCGGCAGGTCTTCCACCAGGTTTTTGTTTTTGGTGTAATTCACCATCATTTCCCAGCTGAAAGCCTCAGTTTCAACTGGCCGTATGGAAATTTGCGCCTCAAGCCCATGATTGGTAATTGTTCCGGCATTCATAATCATACGGTCATACCCGGTAGAATAGGCAACCGGAACTTCTATAATCTGCCCGATACTTGTCGAATTGTAATAAGCCACATCAATGCCAAGACGGTTTTTGAAAAAACGAAGGTCAAAGCCAACCTCAGATGATCGGGTGGTTTCAGGTTTCAGGTTGATGTTTCCGATGGTTCTTTGTGTGGCAAAGGAGGTTTGTCCATTTATCCCACCGGTAATTGAAAGGTAATAGTCAAGGAGGGAAAAAATGGGTGCATCGTTTCCGACCTGTGCCCATGAGGCCCTTATTTTTCCGAAATTGAAATAGGGATTGTTTTTCAGATCAAAGAGTTCGGAAAAGATAAAACTGCTGTTCACTGAGGGATAGAAGAAGGAGTTATTTTCTTTAGAAAGGGTGGAGGACCAGTCGTTCCTGCCCGTGGTATTCAGGTAAAGGATATTTTTATAGTCAAGGTGGATATCATAAAACACCCCAACGATGCCATAATCTGTGCTATAAACACTTCCCTCGGTTACAGAAGTATTTGAAAGGTTATAAAAATTGGGGAGAATCAGTGAATCCCCTCTCTGACTGTTGGTATAGGTGCTTTTGGTAAAATAGTTATGACCAACTGAAGCAGTAACTTTCAGATTCTCGGAAATATCTTTCCTGGCTGTCAGTAAAGCATCCGAGCTTATCCCACTGAAGTTGTATGTGCTCACAGTTACATAGCCGTTGGGCGTATCGCTGGAGTTGTTATCAAAAAAGGAGTTTCGTCCTTCCGTAAAGTAATCCAGACCAAGGCGGTACATACCTGTCAGCCAGGGTGCTATCTGATAGTCGGTCTGGATGTTTCCAACCACCCGGTTTACTTCGGATTTTGCCCTGTTTTTATTCACTGACCAATATGGATTGTCATACAGACTGTAGTAGTTTCGTTGGGTTCCGTCGGGATACATATAAGCGGACGGATCGTTGGCCGGGTCGTTGGAACCGTTGGAAAGGTCGAAAGTGGGGGTACAGCGCAGCAGACCAACAAGTACCGCAGAGAGGTTAGATCCTTTCTGGGCAAGGTTGGTGGTGGAATTGGTATAGGTAGCCGAGCCGGAGACTTTAAGCTTATCGGTAACATTGGTTTCCCCTGAAATTTTTGCAGATGTGCGTTTGAAATCTGTTTTGGGTACGATTCCGGTCTGGCTCATGTTCCCGAACGAAGCCAGGTAGTTGCCCTTCTTGTTACCGTTGCTCATACTGAGGTAAGTATCGTTGGTAAGGGCCGTTTCGAAGAAATCCCCGAGGTTATCATAGGGAACTACTTGTTTTGCACCTGCCGGAGCGTTGCTCATGCCAACAATAAAGCCGTTTTTGTCTTTCGGGTTGTTAATGGAACCATCATATCTCAGCGTATCAATAAGCGCACCCCAGCTGGAATTAGAGGTGCTTGAATAGTTGCCTCCCGTTCCCTGGGAGTACTTGCCTTGTTTCTCCGGGAGCTTGTTCACATTATCGAATCCAACGGATACTTTCAGGGTTACATCCATACGATCATCACCCTTTCCTTTTCCCGATTTGGTGGTAATGAGAATCGCCCCGTTTGCTGCCCTGATTCCGTAAAGAGCTGAAGCAGCGCCGCCTTTAAGTACGGATACGGTTTCAATATCATTGGAATTCAGATCTATAGCCCGGTTTCCGTAATCGTAAATATAACTACCGGAATAGCTGTTGTCTACCGGCACACCATCGACTACAAAAAGCGGAGAGTTCCCGTCGGCGCGCAACGATGACCTCCCCCGGATAACAATATCGGATGAGGCACCCGGTGTACCCGATGAACTGGTAACACTTACACCTGCAATTTTGGAGCCCAGGGCATTGATAATATTCGATTGCTGAACCGCGCTGATATCCCCGCCTTTCAATTCCTGGGCAGCATATCCCAGGGCTTTCTTATCGCTTTTTATACCAATCGCTGTAACCATAACCTCATCCAGGTTCTCAAGGTCCATTTTCAGGAGAATGGTAAGATCTGATTGGCCTTCCACTGTCAGTCTTTCTTTGGCATATCCAATGTAACTGGTAATGAGAACAATCTGGCCGGTCTCCGAGTGCAGTGTAAACGATCCGTTAATGTCGGTAATAGTTCCATTGGTGGTACCTTCAATCAGGACGGTGGCCCCCAAAAGAGGCTCCTGGGTGGCTGCATCCAGCACACGACCGGAAATGGTTTTTTGCCCGAATGCCGCTGAGGAAAATAAAATCAGGATCACAAGCAGGGGTAGAATTCTTTTCATAGTGAATGGGGTTTTATTCCTTAACTAATAGTATACACCTGAGATTGGAATATCACTTAATGTAGGGTTAAAAGATTTTGGATAGGTTTTTCCAAAAGCCTTTCCTAAAGGTGTTACGTAAGAATGAATATGAATAATTTGCCCTTTTAGTATTGATAAAGACTTCAGCTTGTTGATCTGATAAGCCTATTTTAGTAGGTTTTGGAGGTGGTACGATGATTATGCCTATTATTTTTTCTATCCGTTTAGGTGATTGGAGAGGCTTGGGTGTATACTTTATTAGCATTGGATTTATTAACCTAATCTAAAACGTTATGAGAATAAAAATTTTACCCCTACTTGTTTTATTGTTGCTCTCAGGCACACTGAGTGCACAGACCCTTAACTGGATGGAAAGTTCACCTGCTGAATTTGTCCCGATGACCGTGAAAGGAGAATTCGATATGGTATCCGAGGGAACCAAAGCAGTAAAAATTACTTTTACTGAAACAGGAACACCCTATTTTGTCAGCGATACATTTAATGTTACGTCTGGCGCAAATTTTGATTTTTCTATTGATATACTCGACAATGACCCGGGTGCAGAAGTAAATCAGCGCATCCGGTTTATCAATGGCAGCGGGGTTGGAACCAATTTAACCTCCTCCGCCTATACAACAGATAATGCCGGTTTTCAGACCTACAGCTATACCGGCACTGCACCGGCTGATGCTGTAAAAGCTTACGTTATTCTTCGTGTGTATGATGTTGCTGCAAGCTGGACCGGAAGCGGAACCTTTATTATTGACAATGCTTCTTTTAAAGAAAATGGAGGCTCAAATTTACTGGCTAACCCCGGATTTGAAAACTGGCCTGCACCAGCGATTGTGGAAGGCTCAACCTTGGTAAGCTGGATGGAATCTTCACCCCTGGAATTTGTGCCTCTTACGGCTGTGCATGAGCTTGCTCAAGTTTCGCACGGACAGGTAGCTGCTAAAATTACTTTTACAGAAACCGGCACTCCCTATTATGTAAGCGACACTTTTAATGTAACAGCCAACACAGATTTTAATTTCAGCATCGACATTCTCGATAATGATGCCGGAGTTGAAGTGAACCAGCGCATCCGGTTTATTGATGGCGCAGGTGTCGGAACCAACATGACTTCCGGTGATTACAGTGTGGATAATGCTGCTTACCAAACCTATTCCTACACGGGTACATCCCCTGCAGGAGCTGAAAAGGCTTATGTTATCCTGCGTTTATATGATGTAGCGGCCAGCTGGACCGGTTCAGGAACCTTTTATGCTGATCATGCCTCATTCACACATACCGGAGGAAACACAAACCTGATCCCAAATGCCAGCTTCGAAGAATGGATGGCTCCGGCGGGTTTCCCTGAAATACTCAGTTATAAATTTGAAGGCCTGACTCCTGCCGTTACCGGCGTTTTGGATAAAGTTGCACATACAGTAAGCCTTACGGTTCCTTTTGCTACCGATCTGACAACACTGGTTTCTACCTTTACCCTTACTGATGGAGCAACTGCGAAAGTAGGTGCCACTGCGCAGGTAAGTGGGGAAACTGCAAACAATTTTTCAACTGCGCTTACTTATTCCCTTACTTCAGAGGATGGCCTTACAACAATGGATTGGACCATTCTTGTGAGCAAAGCTCCTGCAGCAACAGGGAAGGATATTTTAACATTCAGGTTTGAGAGCGTTAATCCCCCTGCAAATGGCAGCGTGAATAATACCAATCATACCGTTGCAATTGAAGTGCCGAGCGGAACTGCTGTTACTGCATTGGTTCCAACCATTCTTGCTTCTGATTTCGCAAGCATATCGCCATTGAGCGGAATTGCGCAGGATTTCACCTCCCCCGTTACCTATACGGTTACTGCTCAGGACGGTGGTGTTCAGGCATTCGTGGTCACTGTAACGGTTGCAAGTGCCGGCAAAACCATACTGTTCTCTGAAGATTTCGAAACTATTACAGATATCCCTTCCACCTGGATCCTTATTAATAACGACGGTTACACACAGGCTGCTGGCGAGGAAAGATGGCAAGACAGCGCCTGGGTTATTTCCACCTCAAACCGTGTTGAGCTGGTGGGAACGCACGTGGCAATGGCATCATCCTTCTGCGCAAATATGCCTCTCGATGGAAGAGCTGATGACTGGATGATTCTTCCTGCCATAACTATCGGTGATAACACCACCTTGAGCTGGCAGGCAATGTCGACAACCACTTCTGGAAATTACCCTGACGATTACATGGTTCTCATCGCACCTGCTC
>JAIFNN010000147.1 GCA_020047715.1 Bacteroidota bacterium
GTGCAATTTCGACATAGGTACCTGTGCAATATTGCACTCTAATATAAATAGTAATTATACAAACATTATTAAAACATTGGGAGAGGAAAAAAAACAAGCTCAAAATTCTGAAAAGAAAATTTCCGGTGAATTAAAAAATATGGAAGGGAATAAAAAGTCTAACAAGGAAACCTTGAAAAGAAAAAAAGTTGCGCCAAAAAAAGAAAAGGTTTTCAATGCACCCAGCCTCCAGGAAGTCCTGGAATTCTTTTTAACTGAAAACTACCTGGAAAAGGAAGGTCGAAAATTTTATTACCACTTTGAAGCCAACGGATGGAAAGTGGGTGGAAAATCTTCCATGAAAAACTGGACAGCAGCTGCACACAACTGGATGCTTAATGCAGAAAAATATGCAAAACCAAAAATACCGAATTCAACGAACCTTAATACTCATAAGGATTATGGAGAACCTTTATTGTGAAAACGGACAAATGAGTTTTGAAAAATGTCTTGCATGGATGGAAAGCAAAGGAAAAGAGCTTTATGGGGAGCATTTTAACATTCATTACCAAGATCATGAGCTTTTGTTTAAGCTGCTGATTTATGTTATTCGGGATAAAGAGAATGCCGAAAGGTTGAACATCCAACTGAACAAACGCATTTTGCTTTCGGGGCCGGTAGGTTGTGGCAAAACTTCTTTAATGAGTATCCTGCGGCTCTTTCTGCCAATTGATTCCCGGTATGTGATGAAATCATGCAGGGATGTAAGTTTTGAGTTTATCCAGGAAGGGTATGCAGTAATCGTCCGGTACAGCCGGAAATCCATTTACCATGAAAAGCCAAGAGTTTACTGCTTTGATGACCTAGGTACTGAAAATAACCTGAAATACTTCGGTAATGAATGCAACGTGTTGGCAGAAATACTCCTCTCACGATACGATATTTTTGTAAGCTTTGGTATGATAACGCACATAACCACTAATCTGAACAGTTCCGAAATTGAATCCTTTTACGGAACAAGGGTTAGAAGTCGAATGCGGGAAATGTTTAACCTTGTTTCATTTTCAAGGGAAGCCAGGGATAAAAGGGTTTAAAGTCTAAATTATGCAATACTTGTCATATTTTGATATAAATGGCACAATTCTGACCTGAATATTGAATATTCTAATGAAATCTGATTGAAAAACAATTCATTTCCGATTGAAAAACGGTATGTTTTGAGTTGAGAATGGAATAAACTCCGATTAAAAGACAGTTTTGGAATTCAAATCAATTAAAAAATAGCACTTATGAAACCCGCATGTTTTGGAAATCATGGAAAAAAATGTTTGGAGACTGGGTTTAATGAGTTTGTTGCAAAACCAATTGATTTAAGCCTGTTGGAACTTTTAGTAAACAAATACATTAATAAAACCACGGTTGTGGAATTTTAAATTTTACGTTTGCGTTATGGGTAATTAATTGTCTTATATTGCAAACGCAATTAAAGCTAAATGATAGTAATTTGAGAAGAACAAATAAATTATCAATTGTATATAAATAACCAATTTAATTTATATTTGTATTTGCAATGCAGGTAAACTAAAACCCTATTATTGCAAATACGATTAATATGGAAAATAATACGCAAACCCCCATTCGATTAATTGATTACCTTGAACAATTGCAAGCAAAAGGGAAGCTTACGTTTATTTCGACCGAATTACCAGAAATACTCAAAGTATCAGAAGATACAGTAAGAAAATACCTTCAACGGCTAAAAAGGAAAAAGAAAGTATTTCAAATAAGACGTGAATTTTGGGTAATTGTACCTCCTGAATATTATGCTCGTGGTGTAATTCCAATGACCTGGTTTGTAGATGATTTAATGAAATTTCTTAAAAAGGATTATTACATAGCACTTCACAGCGCAGCGCAATTATTGGGAGCGTCTCATCAACAGCCAATGGAATATTGCCTGATGGTTAAAAAAACACCATTGCGTAAAATCCGGAACAATAAATTAGCCATCAAATTTGTGGTTAAGAAAGATTGGTCGGAAGATGATATTATCCAAAAGCAAACGGAAGCCGGGTATATCAATGTTTCTTCTCCCGAACTTACAGCCCTCGACCTTATATTTTATAGCTATTCTGCTGGTGGAAAAAGCATGGTATTGACTATAATTTCCGAATTGATAGAATCTATAAAGCCAGGAAAACTATACCAAACCGCAAAACGCTATAAGCATATACCTACTGTGCAACGATTAGGCTTTATGATAGACCAATATATTGGAAACGAAATTGTTTCCAATGCTCTTAAAAAACTTTTAGATGAAGTAAATCCGAGGGTTATCCCTTTTTCCGTAAAACATCCCATAGAAGGATTCGAAATAAACCCAAAATGGCTAGTAATTCCTAATCTTGAATTAGAAAGCGATATATGATTCCAAACGCCTACCTAACTGAATGGAGTAACCAAGCTCCCTGGCCATTAAATGAACAGGTTGAACAAGATCTTGTAATTGAACGAGCTTTAATTGAGATTTATAACGATGAATTTCTAAAGGATAGGCTAGCCTTCAGAGGGGGAACGGCGCTGCATAAACTGTATTTAAGTCCTCAATCAAGATATTCCGAAGATATAGACTTGGTTCAGGTAAACGCAGAACCAATTAAACCAACAATTATGCAACTTCAAAAAAAGCTTGGGTTTATTGGAAAATCAGCGGTTTCACAAAAGCTTAATAATAATACCATTATTTTTAAATTTGAGGCAACAGCTCCTCCAAAAAACCCAATCCGGTTAAAAGTTGAAATTAACTGCCGGGAACACCTTTGCATTTATGGACATGAAAAAGTGGAACGAGCTATCCACTCAAGCTGGTATAATGGCAAGGCAGAGCTACTAACTTATTCTCTTGAAGAACTCTTGGGTTCTAAAATGAGAGCATTGTACCAAAGACGAAAAGGCCGTGATTTATTTGACCTTTGGTATGCAATTGAACAAAAACAAATTGATATTGAAAAACTGATTTATGCGTATCGAAAATTTATGGAGTACTTACCACAACCTCCAACAAAAAAAATGTACCTTAGCAATATTGCTGTTTAATATTCAAGCAGCTTATGAAAAGGTAAGAGAGAATATTCTTGAGAATTTATAACAAAAAAACACCTAAGAAATATAAATAATAATGTCAAACCACCAAGATCACATAAACTTTATCTGGCAAATTGCTGATTTATTAAGAGGTCCATATCGTCCACCACAATATGAGAGGGTAATGTTACCCATGACCATTTTACGTCGGTTCGATTGTGTATTAACTGATACCAAACAAGCCGTACTTGCCAAACATGAAAAAATGAAAGAAAAGTTTGACGGTGAGGCATTAGACACTATGCTAAATAAAGTAGCAGGACAGAAGTTTCATAATCACTCTCCTTTATCATTCGAAAAAATGAAAGGGGCTCCAGAATCTATTGCGAAAGATTTGGTTAGTTATATCAGAGGCTTTTCTACAAATGTCCAGCGTATTTTTGATTATTTTGAGTTCGAGAAGGAGATTGAACTAATGAATGAGTCAAATATCCTGTACCTGGTTGTATCACGATTCAGTACAGTCGATTTGCATCCTGATAGACCTGATGGCACAGGTGTAAGTAATATCGAAATGGGTCAAATATTCGAAAATCTTATTCGCCGATTCAACGAACTTGCTAATGAAACTGCCGGAGATCACTTTACGCCTCGTGAAGTAATTAAACTCATGGTAAGCCTTTTGTTTATTAACGATGACGATTTATTATCTAAACCAGGCACGGTTCGTAAAATGCTTGACCCAACGTGCGGAACGGGTGGTATGCTCGCAGAATCACAAGCGTATCTTAGAAGTCATCACATGGAGGCGCAGCTTTTCGCTTATGGGCAGGATTACAATAAAAGGGCATTTGCTACCGCCGCATCCGACATGCTTATTAAAGAAGTAAGCCACAACGGAACAGGCGAAAACATTCGCTTTGGCGATAGTCTTATTGATGATAAGTTCGAAGAAGAAACCTTCGATTACCTTATAGCCAATCCACCTTTTGGAGTTGACTGGAAAAAACAACAGTCCGAAATTACACGTCAACATGAGAAATTAGGCTTTGCGGGTCGTTTTGGCGCCGGGTTGCCCAGGGTTAACGATGGTGCTTTACTTTTCTTACTTCATATGATAAGCAAGTTTGAAAAAGTTGATGAAAAAAAACAAAAGTATGGCACCCGGTTAGCCATTGTATTTAGTGGTTCTCCAATGTTTACCGGAGGTGCTGGTTCAGGTGAAAGCAATATAAGACGCTGGATTATTGAAAACGATTGGCTTGAAGCCATTGTTGCTATGCCTGAGCAAATGTTTTACAATACAGGTATCGGTACCTATGTCTGGATTTTAACCAACCGCAAAGAAAAAAAACGTAAAGGTCTGATTCAATTAGTAGATGCACGAGACTATTATATTTCAATGCACCGTAACTTGGGGGATAAACGCAGAAAAATAGGTGAAGGTGAAGAAGGCGAACCCGACCAGATTGGCGATATTGTAAGATTATACGGCAAATTTGAGGAGAATAAAAACTCAAAAACATTCAGGAACACTGAATTTGGCTATACCCGTGTTACAATAGAACGCCCATTGCGTTTATGTTATCAAATGACTATTGACGATAAAGCCCGTTACCTAGATGCTTTCCCTCACCTTTTAAAAGACATACAAGCAATTGATAAGGAGCTAGGTAGAGAACTTTATATGGATTGGAACGAAGTGGACAAGCAAATTCGCAAAATTCTTAAAAAGAACGAATCGGGCTGGAAAGCAAACGAGTATAAACTATTCAGAGAGGTATTTACAAAACGAAACCCCGAAGCGAAAGAAGTGTTAAAAGCGAAAAACTTATTTGATCCCGACCCTGAACTCAGGGACTATGAAAATATTCCGCTAGAAGATGATATTGAGAAATACTTTAAACATGAAGTTCTGTCACATTTTCCTGATGCATGGATGGATAGAGCAAAAGAAAAGGTAGGATATGAGCTTAATTTTAATAGATATTTTTATAATTATCAACCGCAGAGTGATTTGAAAAAAATTGATTCAGAATTAAAAGAAGTTGAGTTTCTCATAATGGATTTATTAAAAAATGTAGTAAAATGATTCCCGCTTTATATTGGATAACTAAAATACCTGAAAACTGGAAGATATTGCCGTTAAAGGCTGTCGCTAATTATCAAATTAGTAGTGTTGATAAAAATAAAAATGAGGATGAATCTCCAGTAAAACTGTGCAACTATATTGATGTCTACAAGAATGAGTTTATTTCAAGTGATTTAGATTTTATGGAAGGAACAG
>JAIFNN010000011.1 GCA_020047715.1 Bacteroidota bacterium
TCAAATCCCCATACTTCATTTCCCATTTCAATTACAATACCTTTCAGCACTTCATCAAATGGCTGGGTATAACCTTCAGAAATCCTGACATCTCCCCAGGTTGTTCCTGCTGGTCCGGCCAGATATTCAATGAAATTTTTAAATGTGTTTGGAGTGGTTTTCCAGTCTGTTGCTGAGTTAACACCAACTGTTAGCAAAGCATAACCATTGTATCTTGCTCCAAGAGCAGCAAAATCGCCTAATGTCATCTGAGATTGTTGGTAGGGACCAACCGACTGACTGAAATTTTCGTAGTTGGCATCAATAGCACCCCAGCGAACGGCTGCGGGTTTCAACTCATCAAGAAGTGCAAGCCCGGCTTTTGAGAATTTACTTTCAGGATCGTACCATTCTTTTATATGGAGTTGAACATCATCAAGATATAGAGTTCCCATTGCACTGAATGAAAATTCAAGATACCAGCTACCCGATGCATCAAGTATTCCGGGGAATTCCATTTCGTACATTGCCCATTCAGTTGTAGGTGTTATTGTTCCTGTATATGCTGTTACAACGCCACCAATATCACGATACACTTTTGCGGTTATTGTCCCGTTGTATGAGGCATCTTTTTTTGCAGCGAATTTCACCAGATAGTTGTAGGATGGAGTCATTACTATTGAAGCCTGATTTCTGAACCAGTCTCCCGGACCAACCTCCAGCCTAGCTGCTTTCTTGCCGTGATATACACTTGCAGTTTCTGCATAATATGATACTCCGGCTGACTTGGCTTTATCAACTGCCGTGAGGGATGTTGAATTCATATTGTTAATAAAGGCTGGACCTTCAAATGAATTGTGTGAAATTTTATTCGATACAAGAACAGAGGACAAGCCATAGTCTCCTTCAATAGCAAAGCCGGTAGATGGAACCAATGCATCCCAGCCTAGACTCACTTTTCCAATATAAGCATCCTCACTGGCATCATTCCATATAAATGCAGTGGTATTGCCCGAAACGGTTGCAGGTGCAGATTCGTTGAGGGAGGCATCAATTGCTGTTACTGAAATTGTATAACTGCTCTCAACATCAAGTCCTGTTACTTTATATGAGTTGCCAATTATGGCCTGAGTATTTGCAGGTTCAGAACTTCCATTTATATAAATATTGTATCCAAAAACTTCGGTTTCGTTGTCTGTTGAGACTTCCCATGACAAACTCATACTGAAGGCTGTCTGTGCCGAAATTACCAGATTTGTTGGTGCAGTAGGTGGATTAGTATCTGTTCCCCAAGTCAAAATTTTCAAGCCGGAGGAAGGCTTGGAAGAATTCTTCAACTGATCTTCAGCAATAACAAATACATCATATTCGGTTTCGGGTTCGAGATTTTCCAGAAGCAGACTGTTGGATTTTATAACTTCAGTATTGTATGGTAATCCATTTACATAAACATAGTAGCCTTTAAGTTTCAGATTATCTGTTGAAGCATCCCACTGAACCAGTGCCTGATTGGAGCCTTTTTTTACAAGACGCAGGTTTGCCGGTGTTGTTGGGAGAACAAGATCCAACATACTGAAAAGGTAAGGTTGCTGAATTGTAACCGGAGAAGCAATCCCCGGATAAACCCATTCCAGCCTTAAGAAATAATCGTTAACAATTTCGCAATGATAAGCTTCGAAATAGTATGCTTTACCTGCTTCAAGTGTTATAAAGGATGATGCTTGTCCATTGAGGGCAGTTGGACTTCCAACCGCAGGTAATCCACTCTGACTTGCATTGGTGCTCAGATAGAAATTACCAAGACCTTCACCTTCGGTGTTCGAATAGAATTTATATGTTCCTGAAACCGGAGCAATGATATATCCCCACATGCGTCCCCAGAAGAAATCATCAGTACAGTCATTCACAATGTTTGCTGATGGAAAGATTTTAGGATATCCCTCTTTATAAACCGGGTCGGACTTATAGGGAACAGGCTGCCATTGGGCTACCTGAGTAGCTCCATAGTTTACGCCGAAAGTTTCATAAATCCCCAAAGGAATATCAAAACTCATGCTAAATGGAGTTTTTCCAAGCAACTCATCAGCCTCATCAATACAGCTGACTGTTACATTTGCATTACCTGTAATTCCTTTATCGTGGAAGTATAATAAGGCATAGCTGTTGCCAGAGATATAGGAAATGCTGTCGATAGTAACTTTATCCGCTGCGTTATTGATGAATCCGAAAGTTAGTTTCTGAACCATATCCTGGTCACCATCATCAACTCCGGAAATGATTGCAGCATGCTGATGTCCTGCTCCAACATTGTAGTGTGTGAATTGTGCCGAGCCAAATACAGCAGCATCATTAACTCCGGGAGTAGCATCGCGGAATTCGGCAACAAATGTTACCGACTGGCTATCTGTTTCATCACTGTACGATGTTCCTTTATTATCCTTTAATGTTACGGTAATAATCGAAGTTCCATTTGATGTTCCTGTATAGGAAAGCTGGGCAGTTGCAGATGTGCCATCGTAAGTAATACTGATGTTTCCATCAGCCACAACAGCCTGGTTACTGCTTGTTGCAGTAATGGAAATTGTTTCTTCACGTTCAGGGTTTCCATCTGAAATTCCACTTAAACCGACCAACTGAGCGCCATCGGCGGTGTAAGCCCAATCGGGTTTTGCAATTGGATTTACAAGTGGTTTTTTGTTTGCATATGCGTCAACACCTACTCTAAAATTATCGATTCTGACATCGCTTAGCGCAACCGAAATAGTTCTGTCGACACTTAGTACAAGGTATTTAACGAGGAAAGGATTGATGGCGCCCATTTTTCCTGTAAAATCCCAGATTGCCTCATGAAACTGGCCATCGGCAGCTACTGTCATACTCAGGTTTTGGGAAGAGTAATTGAAATTCCCATCATTGGTGGGGGCCTCGGCATCCTGAAGTTTCGCTCCAAAGGAAGAAAGTGCTGAAGCCGATTTCACCTTAAGCCGCACTTTTGGGCTAACGAGGCCCAGGTTCAGGTTTTCGGGGAATGTAAACCGAATGTAATCGTTTGTTGATGTTGTTTTGGTAATCTTCAGGTTTTCTTCGCCCGGTTCATGACTGACTATAAAGCTAGTACCGGTACCGCTGTTGTTCCAGTTTAAAACAAGCCATGCCGGAAGATTGTTGTTGTTGGCATAGTCATCAGAAAATCCTGCCACGCCAGGCACATAATTATATATAAGGGTATAGGTTTTTTTTGTGCCATCCTGAGCTGTAATTTCGAGAGATCCGGCTGAAGAAAATGTTATGCTTGTGCCTGCAACAATGGATCCCGTTGCAAAATAATCTTTGGAGTAATTCAAAACAGCCTCTTCTGCAAGTCCGCTATAAATATCAAAACCAATAGTTCCGGCAAGATCATCAACAATTCCGTTTATGCTTACCTGAGGGAATACAAGGACCGGAAGCGTAACCGTGTTAATGGTCCTTGGAGCATCAATGACTGCCGTTACGGTGTAAATCTTTGTGTGTTCCGCATTAGCTGAAGTAACTGTGTATTGCACAGGGGATGAGAAGTCCTGAGCAATTCCGTTTAAGGGATTTATGGAGGCCCCATATGAGGATTTGATTGTTGGCGAAAGTGAAGCAAGATTTGTACCGAAGGGTACATTCACCTGAATGGTTCCTGCTGCTTCATTAATTATTCCTGAAGCAGGAACACCAAGATTATTGAAACTGAAACTGGTGATTTCTGCAAGGCTAGAGTCTACAACAGCTTCACTGGAAATAAAGGCAGTGCCGATTAGCTCAATTACACTGCTTCCGGGCGTTTTCCAACCAACAGAGAGGTTGTCTCCGCCGCTGCCTTCCATCATCAGGGCTTCAAAATAGTAGTAATTTCCGGCATCCAACTGAATTGGCGCCGACATTTGGCTGGTTTCTTTTTCCCACTGAAAATGAGACGTCCAAGCAGTGACATTGCATAATTTTACAGAGCCTGTAGGTAATATTCCGGGGCTTAGCCATAATTCGCTCTGATCGTCTGAGGCAATATAAAATGTGTAGAGTCCTGTCTGAGCCGGCACTATATAGCCTCTTATTCTGGCACCATAACCGTCATCGACATCAAGTGGGGCATCCAGAGATGTCAGGACCTGAGTGGTTGTTGGATTTGTTGCTGAACTGATCAGTGAAAATGTAGCGGGTGTAGGTTTAAACTTCTCCCATAATACATTTCCGTTCTGAGCCTGCAAAGAGGTCAAGGTTAAGGAAAGAAACAACGATAATAGAACTGAGATTTTGGATTTCATGACTGTTATATTTGTTTGCGATTTTTTATTTCTGCATTAAACCACGGAGGCATGGAGGCCAGCTGAGTTAATTATTCTCAATTGCAAGCTTGGCTTTCCCATATGCTTGTGGAGTGCTACTTTTTTAAAAAAACCTCGTTATACCTAATTGCACCTGTGTTAATCTTCAGCAGATATGAACCGGTTTTTAAATCTGCAACAGGCAGGCGATAGGATTCTCCAGCTGTTTTGGAATCCATCTGTTCAGTGTAGAGAAGTGCCCCATTGAGATTAAAAATCTCAACCTTAACATACTGCTTGATATGATGCGTTGGAATCACAAAGTTCAGATAATCAGAAACAGGATTCGGGTAAACGGTTAAAGTTTTTGAACCCCTTGTTGTGCCGATTCCGGTAATTTGGTATAGTACCATAAAATCAATGCTTGCTTCTGTAAGTCCATCGGTAGCGGTGAGGGTTACCTGAAAATCCCCCGAATATTGATTATTTGCGCTAACAGTTAGCTTGTTATCGGTGGAGCTGAATACCAGATCGGTATTAGCACAGGCTACAGAATAAGAGAGAGGGTCAAGATCCGGATCGTAGAATAAGGCATTGAGATCCGCAACTATTTGGAGAGGAGCGTTCCTCTCTGTAATTCCAAAATCGGGAATGTCTGATATTGAGACTACGGCGTGGTTGGCAGGGCTGAGGTTGCTTACCAGTCGCACTGAACCAAATCCGTTTGCGTTCATCCAATGGTCGTTATATTCGGCGGCAGGAACCCAGACCGAACCAAAGAAATTATCGCGTGCGCCGTCGGGGGCGTCATTATCGCAGTAGGCCAGACTCATACCCATCAATTTGTTTTCGGTAAGGGTGACAACTGAGGTTGAGGGACTGGCATTGGTATAGGAGTCGTCGAATACGATCATGGAAAACTCATAGGTATAGACATTTCCGGTTCGTTTCATCTTGAAATCGGGGAAGTGGGATGCGTAATTCTCTATCTTCTGGGCGGCTCCCCAGTCGGTTCCGGATATATCACAAGCAACAACTGTAGATGAAGTGCCGCCATCAGCAGGTTTACTGGTTGCAAGGTGATAAGAGAATGCGTTTTCTGCATTTTGTCCCCAGGTTGGGTTATTGTCGAAAACGTGCAAGCCTCCTGATTTGTTTTCATCGATAAATATTTCCACTATATCAAAGTCAGGATAACCTGAAGCTGGATACACATATCCATCAATAAAGGCATCGTCGGTAATTTTCACGAGGTAATACATAAGGTTTTCCTCCGCTGACCAGGACACTTTAAACTCTCCTTGGAAATCTGCGGGGTCTATGTTCTGTCCCCAGGTAATCCAGGTCTGATCGATTGGGTACCAATTTGCATCCGTCCAGCAATCATCGTTGTCTACCCCGTCGAAAACCGGAATGTTTTCGGCTTCCTTTGCGATAACTGTAGTTTTTACGAGGGACGCATTGGTGGAAACAAGTTCTATGCCTTTGTCGAATCCCAGGTTACGGGAGTATTGTTTTTTAGAGGGATCATTCCAATGTTCGCAAATTCCAAGGCTTCCCATTATAATGCCATCTCCTTCGGGGTCATATTCGAGGTCGGTAGGCCAGAAGCTTGGGTCGGCTGCCTGAAGGAGGTAATCATCCACGGCCCCGAAATGAGGACGCGCTTTTCCCGGTCCTGTTGGGCTTGAAAACTCAGCGCGAAGGAAGTCCATGCAAACGGACTCGATAGCAACAGGATCCTGAGCCAGAAATAATGAGTTAGGCCAGTCGCCGTTAAAGGGGGAGGAGTTCCATTTTACTGGTTTCTCAACAGCTTCTGTTCCTCCCCAGAGACCATCAACCATGAAAAGAATGGTGTTGCCGCCTATTTTTTCGTGACCCATGATATCGGTAAGTACCCGATAGACGCCATATTCAGTGCGTATCGGTACATCATTTTCGGGTGCTATAAGTCCAGGATGAAGGTGATCGGCTCCTCCGCGGGTATGAGAGCCGAAATTGTTTTTTGTATTCAGGGTAACGCCACCGCGGGCATGCGCTTTAAGAGCGGCAATATTCACGAGGTAATCGGCATTTTGCATTTCAGTGTATAGTTTGTCCGAGATTGCATCAGCCATCACATCACCGTTATCAGAGTAGTAGATGACAGGAGAAGCGGGAATTGTTAGTTTGGTGCGGCCCAGATCGGAATGACTCTTATCAACATATTTCACATTTGGAAAAAGAGCTTTCAACTGATCATAAACATGCTTGTATATATGGGATATGGGGTCTCCAATATAAATTTTATCCTGAGGAACTCCGTAGTCGTTCACAAGTTGGTCCAGCAAAGCAATCATAGCTGCGGGGGAGGTTTCCGCCATCCCGTAATTGGATACCTGCCAGCCCGTCATCACAAATGATAAATCGGTTGAGTTTGTGAGCCATGATCCCCCTCCGAGATTTACTTTTATGAAGATTGTTTGCCCGGTTTGGTATTCAATACTTCCAAGTCCTTTGCGCTCATTGAACGACTTAAAAAGAGCGGTCCAGGCTGCATTCACATCCGGTTGGCCTGACAGTCTCTTAATGGCATCATCCATCATGCTGTTAACAATTGTCTGATTATTGTTTTTCGCGAGGAAATATCCGTCTTCCCCCCTTACCGCGTCGGCTGGTTTGTTTGTGCAATTGATATCAGTCGCCTCAGGGTTCCAGGCCCAGACAACACGTCCCGGGAAAATTCCACGGGGTTCCCCATATGGAGTGTTGGCAACTACTCCCGTTGCATTTGAAGATTTGTATTGTGCATAGATACTTTTCAGATTAAGGTTCGATGCAAGGGCAAATAATGCAATAGCAAGGAGAGCAAGACCTGAAGCAAGTACAAATCTGGATTTTTTAATCTGACTTTTCGCTTTTCTGAATACCATTACCGATCCACTTAATGCCAGGAGGTATAGTATAAAAGCCGACATAACCGGCGCTGCTGCCCGCATACAGGGATAAGCAGCTCTGGATGGTTTTGGGATAACCCTAATCAGAAACCAGATTGTGGAAGCTATGCCAACAATGATGAAGCTAATTTTGTAGGGAATTTTATTTTCCTTCAACTTCTCGAAAGCCCTTCTGAATTTGTTTGGAATGAAAGTCATGAGTAAAATTTTTGTTTATTATTTGTATTTAATAATGCGGTTTTTAGAATCGATGCCCGATTATGTGTGCAAAAAACCTCAGAATCATTAAAAACCAAGATTTCTTTTAGTGTGGGATTCAATTTTGAGTACATCCGGAAGGCGTGGGTTTCGTATCGCAGGGATTCCCAAAACCATGCCGCGTCAATATTTCCCAATCTATCAGGATTGATGGCTGAATCTGCATATTTGAATGAATCGCCGGTTTTGAAATCCCTTTTTTTGGGTTTTATTTCTTTAGCGACTTCTGGCTTTGTTACACAGAATGACTCAATAGTGAAGTAAGAAACAAGATATAGCAGGCTGGTAAAAAGCTTCATATTGAATCAGTTTATATAATTGGTAGTCTGTTCAAACAGAACAAAATTAGCGTATTTCTTATCCGCGTTGGTTCAATAGGAAGTCAAAAGGGTTTGTTATTTTAACTTAATGGTTTTGTAACAACTGTTGCCTGAATTCAGGAGTATCAGATAAAATCCCTCTCGGAATTCATGTGATATGATTAAGGTACCTGGCCAACTATCCGGATTTTGAGGGGCTTTCCACCGGAGGCTATCCAACAGAGGATTTGCGAAGGAATACCAAGAAATTGATAGACGGAACCGTTCATTCTGCCCTGAATCTGGCCGAATCGGATGAAGACGATCTGGGCATTTGCAGTAAATTATGCGTCTGCGATAAAAGCTAAATGAAGAATTGAAATTTTTCTTATCGTTTTTGGTCGCTAATGATATTTTCTACTGACTCTTCTTCAATAATCTCAGGAACCACCTTCTTGCTTTTAAGCCAGGTTAGCGGATTTAGTTGTTTTTTATATTTAAAATACATTTGTTTTCCAAGCAAAACAACCCCCAGCCACCATGTAACTTCTCCGCTTATAAATAGAACAGAGATAATCATACCTTTTTGAGAAAGAGGAATGGTAAGAAATGAGATTGCGAATATTGAAAGAAACAGAACAACGGAAACGCCGATTAGCGCGATACCGCTAATGGTTAGAAGTTTTGGGTCAAGGTTTTTCAGCATAATAACCTGATTGAAATAGTATTTTGGTCCTCCTTAAATAATTTGTGTGTTCTGGGTCCTACTTAATTGATAATGTATTTTAGAAAATACACGACTCAAAATTACACTTTCCTGTGTGGAATATTCCTTGCAATGATGAAAAAATGATGTCGGCGTTTTCTCCTGCAATTTGATTTTTTCTTCTTTGTAAGTTTCGAATGAAACAAAAGCAATTATAGAAAACGTTCGTGATTATGCATATATGCATTACGTGGAGAAGTCTTCAGGAATTATAATTAGTTAACGCGCAATGAATTATCCAGCCTTTGTTTATTGATTAATAGCAAGGGTTTTAGGTCGGCATAAGGGATTTCCTGAAGAGGAATGTTTTTATCTATTGAATGACAGGCAGCAATAGCGGCTGACTGTCCGAGCACCATAAATACCGGCTCCATGCGGATAGAGCCAAAGGCAATGTGAGTGGAAGCCAGACATACAGGAACCAGTAAGTTTGTGCATTCCTTTTGCTTTGGTATGATGGATCGGTAGCTGATTGGGAAAGGCGCTTTGACCTTAGCCTGGACGTTGCCTTCGTTTTTCACAAAGCCTTCTTTTGTCACATACCTTTGAACGTGATGGGAATCCATGCCATACGCTGCAAGTCCAACCGGATCGCTTGCGGTTTCTATTCCCTCGCAGTGTTTTTGTGTCATAACATAATCGCTGAGCATTCTGCGGGCTTCTCTCACATAAAGCTGATCCTGCCATCCTTGGCTGCCTTCGAATTCGTCTTGGCAGGTTCCCCATTGTGAAACCTGATTCCTGATTTTTTCAGGAATACGAGGATGGTAAGCCAAGGTCCACATTAGGCCTTTCTGGTAATTACGGTGATTCTCGATAATTAATTCCCGTTCTGCATAACCGGCATCAGGATAATCGTAATTCTGCCCTATAAAATCGGTTGAAAACCCACTGTTGTTGTTGGTATCTGTCTTTCGGTTGGGCATGGAGGAGTTGATCCAAGGAACTCTCGTTTCCCCGGCTTCAAAATTCCTAAAAAGCAGTTCGTAATTCAGGTCATTGTACCCTTCTGGCTTCTCAAAGGGAATTCGATTATCAGGATGATCAGTGAGGCACATCCTAAAGCAATAGGCTTGTTCGCCCTTATTACCCGATCCCTCCTTACCCGGTCCTTTTCTTTGTATATAGGGGAGGAGTCCGCTAGAGCGATCGCCCTTGATAATGTAAGGATCAACACAGTTGCGGAAATTGTGATTCTGGGCATTCACCGATTTCTCACCTAAAAGAGTGAGACTTGTATCAGATGCCTGAACTCCATTTAAGGTTTCCCCGTATTTTTTGTTGGATTCTCTTCCAGTCGCATAGCTAATATCGGCAGCAGCCATTAGGTCACCTTCGTAGGTGGCATCAATAAAAATCTTTCCGGTGTACCGATCCCCACTTTCCATGGTAACCGAACTGATCAATGCTTTGTTTTTTTCGACACCATTTTTCCTGTTCAGGCGCTGATTGTAAACGAGTGTAATACTTTTTTCTTCATCAAGCATTCGGTGAAGGATCTTCAATGCTGCCGAGGGTTCAAAGGTCCACATTGCATCTTCGTTTGGCCCGGTCGTAGTCTGTCCCCCATCTCTATACTCTTCTCTCTTCTGCCAATTCCAGTTTGACGGATCCTGATAATATTTTTTAACATTCTGATAGAATTCCCGGGCTATTCCGCCTACCGCCTGCTTGTTGCCGATATCGGTTTGACCTAGTCCGCCCGTGGTAAGTCCCCCAATACGGCTAGTGGGTTCTATAAGCAGAACTGTTTTGCCCATTCTTGATGCCTGAATTGCCGCACTAACACCTGCTGAGGTTCCTCCATAAATCACCAGGTCAAATTCTGTGTTAATTTGGCATAATGCTAACTGAAGAGAAATTAATAAGGTCGTGAAAAAAGCAATGCATATGACAAGGGGTCGGGTTTTAATTTCCATGACTTCAGTTTTTGTTTGCAAATTTCTCGGGTGAAGGTATAAAAATATTGTTTTTATAATGTGCCATCAATTAGAGTTTTTTGCATACTTGTTTTTTCTTTTATTTCAACTATCAAATCATCCTGAAAATCGGGCACTTCAATTTCATATTCGTTTCTAAGCCCATCTGATTCAAACTCCATTTCACCTATAGTTTTTAAATTCGATGGATTAATAAAACTTAGCAGGTAAACTCCTTCCTTAATTCTTATATGTGCTTTGATATTCTCTGCTTTTTGGGAGGTTTTGTAAGTACAGCAATACATAACTGAAAATGCTCTATCGGGTGTTGACAGGGTAGCAAAAACCAATTCATTATTCTTGCATATAAGAGCCGTATAATTTGGCTCGAGAAGCCAAAAGGGAACCGATTCATAATAATTCCGTATGGGTTTTAGATATTCCCATCCTGCTGCAAAATAGCTTGTGTCGTTAATTCCTTCGCAGCCTTCCCAGGAGTGCCATGTCCAGAAACAGCCCGAATTGGAAAACAGCCAGGCTTGCTTTCTCCGGTGTACAGGATCGTCGTTTTTATGTCTGTTTTCTCTGCCGGATTCATTGTTGAATGCAGGTTTGCCATACTGCCTTGTGTTTTTGGCGATATTTAAATACCAATCCTTTAAATGGTACTTTTCCTGGTTGCCTGTGCAAGTATGAACAATCGCCATGTCCATCCATATTTTGTGGGGCCAAAGGGCGTCCTCAGTTGTGCCGTCGGAGGAAATTACAAGATGTTTGAAGGGGTCCATCGTCTTAAAGAACATCCCTGCACTATCTTGAAATGCCTCATTGGAGATTTCTTCATTCATGATTTCCCAACACAGGATATTGCTATACTTGGACAATCGCTTTAAAATCATATCCCAGTATTTTCTTTGCAATGCAATATCCTTAACTTTTGGTTCCAAATCGAAGTAAAGTACAAGGTCAATCCCGATTCCATTTTCTCCTGCGAGCCTGATGCGATTTTCCACCTGGTCCCAATAGGCATTATTAAAACTATCGAAATCAGGGGTCTCCCTATTGCCAAGCCAAGGCCACAAATCATATCCCAACTCGTTGTCGTAAGGCGTTCCCTCCAGGCAGACCCGGATTACATTTGCCCCATGTTTTAAAGTATTTCTGATAACAGCCTCCGGATATTCGCATACAAAATATGCCCAAGCTGTTTTATTAATGATATAAAGAAATTGACCGG
>JAIFNN010000169.1 GCA_020047715.1 Bacteroidota bacterium
TTTGCGGAACAAAAAATGCAGGAATACAAAAACCTGGCTTTTGAAAAACTAAACTCTTTCCCCGATTCAGAATCCAAAAAATCTCTGATTGCACTTCTTGAATTCACTATAAGCCGCAAAGAATAGAACGTAAGAAAAGAAAATTGCCACCTGAGGTATTCTTCGTTTTCAAATAGATCATTCTCCTTCTATCAAACCCCATGTTATTCGATGTTAAATCGTTAAATGACAGTTAATTATAGGAACAATTTCACGAATGTGTTTTTAATCCTTCCAGATAGATTTTTACCAATTTTGCCTTTTTCTCGCCTAGAATTTCAATCAGTTCATTTTCTGTCAGGTTTTTCATTTCCTCAATGTTACTTACCCTGCTCCATAATTTCTTGAGAGTACTCTCCCCTATTCCGGGTATATTTGTAATTTCCGACTTCAGCATGGAATCAGAACGCTTGAGACGGTGAAAAGTAATTCCAAACCTATGCGCTTCGTTTCTCATTTGCTGGATAAGTTTCAGTGATTCGGAATTTTTATCAATATACAATGGAATCGGGTCCCCCGGAAAATAAATTTCCTCTAGCCTTTTGGCAATGCCGATTACCGCAATTCTGCCCCGCAATTCGAGTTCTTCAAGTCCCTGAACCGCAGCATTGAGCTGTCCCTTTCCCCCGTCCACAATTATTAATTGCGGCAAATCCAGTTGCTCTTCGAGCATCCGGGAATAACGCCGAGAAACTACCTCCTTCATTGATGCGAAGTCGTCCGGACCGATAACCGTCTTAATATTAAAATGACGATAATCGCGCTTGGATGCCCGGGCATTTTTAAAAACAACACAGGCAGCAACCGGGTTTGCGCCCTGAATATTGCTGTTATCAAAACACTCTATATGTATGGGGATTTCTGAAAGTCTCAGATCGGATTTCAGAGTGGAGAGAATCCGGAAGGTGGATTTTTCGGGTGAAATTGAAGCTTTTTGTCGTTTACGCTCAAGCATAAAGTACTTGGCATTTCGTTCCGAAAGTTCAAGCAATTTCCGTTTATCTCCAATCTTGGGAACAGTTTGGAAAGAATTTGGCGGCAGACTCTCAAGTAAAAACGGAACTATTATTTCCTTTGCATCACTATGGAGCCGTGAACGCACCTCAGTAATGGCGAATTCCAGCAACTCCCCCGGCGATTCATCCAATTGCTTTTTCATTTCAACCGTATGCGCCTGGATAATAGCTCCGTTAACAACTTTAAGGAAGTTAACAAAAGAAAGATCGTTATCCTGAACAATGGAAAAAACATCCACATTATGAATTGAAGGGTTAACAATTGTTGATTTAGTTTGGAATTTCTCCAACATTTCAATTTTCTGCCGTATCATTTCCGCATCCTCGAACAGATATTTCGAAGAAAATTCCAACATGATTTTATTCAGATGGTCGAGTAGGTCCTTCAGGTTTCCTTTAAGAATCAAGTGTATTTGACTAATGGCAGCATTATAGTTCTCCTCCGTTTGCATAGATTCGCAAGGCGCAAGACAGTTTCCGATATGAAATTCAAGACATTTTTTGATTTTTCCCCTCTGTATATTTTCAGTCGACAGAGTATGCGGGCAAGTTCTAAGTTTATAGAGTTGTCTTATAAGGGAAAGGATAGTACGCACTGTAGATGCAGAAGTGTACGGACCATAATATTTCGATCCGTCTGAGACAATATTCCTGGTAGAGAAAACCCGAGGAAAAGCTTCATTCTTTATACAAATCCAGGGAAAGGTTTTATCATCTTTGAGGTTAACATTATATTTTGGCTGGTACTTTTTAATCAGATTGTTTTCCAGAAGAAGCGCATCGGATTCGGTATCGACTACAATATGCTTAACGTCAGCGATTTTTTTCACCAGGATCCGCAGCTTGTTATTCTCATAATGAGTTTTCGAGAAATAGGATGAGACCCGCTTTTTAAGATTTTTGGCTTTTCCGATATAAAGAAGCGTATCGTTCGCATCGTAAAACTGATATACCCCTGGCTTACCGGGCAGGTTGAGAATGGTGTGCTTTAGAATGTCATTTTCCTCTTTCATGTTTGTTTTAAAAGAAGTAATTACTCATACAGACTTGTAAAGCAAAAATTACAACCATCGAACAGCCCTTTATTGCTGAGTTTCAAATCGGGAATAACCAATAAAGCCATAAAGCTAAGGGTCATAAAAGGAGCTTTTAAACTGCAACCAATTCCCGCAGCAACATTATTAATGTTCTTGTACAGGCTGGCCACAGTTTCTGCCTTTTGATCGGATATAATGCCTGCAATTGGAAGCGGGATTCCTGTGACTCCAATACCGTCATGAACAGCAACCCCACCCCTGTTATCAATTATCCAATTGATGCACTCGGCGATTTCTGTATTGGATACTCCAACGGCTATGATATTATGGGAATCGTGAGAAATGGAACTAGCGAGAGCACCCTTTTTCAGGGAGAAATTATTTATAAATGCAAGGGACGGCATTTCATTCTCATACCGGTTGAGAACCGCCATTTTCAAAATATCCTGAGAGATATCCGAAACCAAATCATCCTGTACAGCCTCCAGAGATGCCACAAAAAATTTGGTGAGCAACTCTCCATCTTCAACTGTTATAACTTTGACACTATTTGATTTTGGTGGAACCACTAGAGAATTTTCCTCGATTCTCTTTGCTTCGAACTTATTTAAAATTCTTTGTGGGGGAACTTCCTTTAGTCCTTCGAGCCGATCAAAAACTTTTTTACCACCGATATAAGTTTCCGAAACGCGGAATGAAACCAGGTCATCGACCCGTATAAAATCGGCACTATTGCCGACCTTTAACAATCCAACCGGCAGATCATAATGCCGAATTGGATTAATTGAAACTGCGCGCAGGAGATTAAAGAGATTTATTCCCTTTTCTACGCCTTTTTTTAGAAGCTTATTAATGTGACCATCCAGCAAATCATCCGGATGCAGGTCATCAGAACACAGAAACACCATATCGGGAAACTTATCGACGAGGGTCCATAAGGCATCGAAATTCTTGGCTGCGCTACCTTCCCGAATCTGGACAATCATACCTCTTTCAATTTTCTCAAGTGCCTCCTCGATTCCAGAACATTCGTGATCTGTATCAATTCCGGCTTGAATGTATTTAACAAGATTCGCTCCAGTAAGTCCGGGAGCATGACCGTCAATCTTGCGCTTGTGTTTTTTCGCAATCTCAATCTTTCTAATTACCTCCGGGTCATCGTAAATAACCCCCGGGTAATTCATCATTTCGGAAAGAAACTTTAGACCCTTCTTTTCGAAAAGGTATTCGATGTCGTCTGCGGAGATTTCCGCCCCAGAGGATTCGAAACATGTGGCAGGTACACAACTTGGCGCACCAAAAAAGAACTTCAACTCTGCACCCAAGGCGTTCTCAATCATATACCGAACCCCATCAAGCCCGAGAACATTGGCTATTTCGTGCGGATCCGAAACGGTGGCCACAGTACCGTGAGAAACGGCAATTCGGGAGAAATGCTGTGGAGTAAGCATAGAACTTTCGATATGAATATGGGAATCCACGAGCCCAGGTAGAATATAGGAGCTGGACTTTGTTGACGATTTTTCTATAGATTGGATTTTACCGTTTCTTACAACAATTTCCGCATCGTAAATCTCTTCAGTAAAGAGATCCACCAGCTTACCAATGTGTTTTTGTGATGAATTCATAAGTGTTTTTAATGTTCCACGTGGAACATGTTCCACGTGGAACATTATCGACCCATAAATAAAAGAAGCACACTAATATCAGCGGGCGAAACCCCACTGATTCTGGAAGCTTCTCCTATCGTTATAGGCTTAACACGTGCAAGCTTTTGCCTGGCCTCAATGGAAATAGAAGCAAGCTTTTCATATTGAATATCTTCTTTAATCTTAATTCCTTCAAGGCGTTTAATCTTGTCGGCAATAATACGTTCCCTTTCGATATAACCTTCGTATTTGATTTCAATTTCAGCTGATTCCAGGATTTCTTCCCTTCTGGCCTCAAAAAGTTTGCATAGGTCCTCAAGACCTGGAACCAAATGCAATATATCCTTAAGAGATATTTGAGGCCTTCGAAGAATGTCGATAATTTTGACCTTCTGATTAATTGAAGCGGTTCCTTTATCGAGCAACAATATATTAATGTCGCTAGGTGAAACACTAGTGGTTTCGAGTAGATAACGGATCTCCTTTTTCCATGCCCTTTTGATAACAAGCAAATCATATCTGTTCCTACCAGCCAAGCCCATTTGAAAAGAAATTTCGGTCAGCCGATCATCAGCGTCATCCTGCCGAAGTAATAAACGATACTCAGCCCTCGATGTAAACATACGATAGGGTTCATCAACACCCTTTGTAATGAGATCGTCGATAAGAACACCTATGTAAGCCTGTTCACGACCCAAAACAAATTCTCCTTTACCCTGAACGCTAAGTGCAGCATTAATACCAGCCATTAAACCCTGAGCAGCAGCCTCCTCATAACCAGTAGTTCCATTGATCTGTCCAGCAAAGTACAAACCTGAAACCATACGGGTTTCCAAAGAATGTTTCAATTGCTCTGGAGGATAGTAATCATATTCTATTGCATATCCAGGACGGAAAATCTTCACATTCTCCAAGCCCTCAATTTTTCGAAGGGATTCGTACTGCACATTCAATGGCAGTGAGGAACTGAAACCATTGATATAATATTCTATTGTATCCAATCCTTCCGGCTCCAGAAATAGTTGATGAGAATCTTTGCCGGCAAAAGTATGGATTTTATCTTCGATGCTAGGACAATACCTTGGACCAATGCTCTTAATAGTACCGTTGTACATGGGAGAATCTTCCAAACTTGTGCGAATATTGTCGTGAACATCCAAATTAGTAAACGCGATGTAGCAAGACTTATGTGTTGAATAATCTACATCATAATTCAAAAATGAAAATTTTCGATTTTCATCATCTCCTGTCTGCTCGGCCAGTTTTGAGAAATCAATGCTTCTTCCATCAATACGAGCCGGAGTTCCGGTTTTCATCCTGCCAACCTTAAATCCCAAGTCCGATAATTGTTCGGAAATTCCAACTGATGCAGGCTCAGAAGCCCTTCCACCCTCAATTTGGGTACGCCCAATGTGCATAAGACCATTCTGGAATGTTCCGTTGGTAAGAATAACTTTTTGGGAATGGAAGCGCATGCCCATTTTGGTTACAACCCCACCAATAGCCCCGTTCTCCAGAATTAGTGAAGTAACCATATCCTGCCAAAAATCCAAATTAGCTGTCTTTTCAAGCAACTCTCTCCAGACAATACTGAACCTGGTTCTGTCACACTGTGCTCTAGGACTCCACATAGCAGGACCCTTAGATCGATTAAGCATACGGAACTGTATCATAGATGAATCCGAAACTAATCCTGAGTATCCACCGAGTGCATCAATTTCACGAACCATTTGTCCCTTGGCAACACCTCCCATAGCAGGATTACAACTCATTTGGCCAAACTTTGTCATATCCATTGTAATCAACAAAGTGTTACAGCCAAGATTAGCAGAAGCCGCAGCAGCTTCACAGCCTGCATGTCCAGCACCAACCACAATTACATCGTACACCGGTAGCATAAATCTAAATTTCTGCAAAGATAAATATTTAAAACCAATACAAATAACAATTATGGCAGGTATAGGAAATACAATAACATTCTATTTAAGGAAAAGTTGGAGGAAAAACTAAAAGCAAATTATTTTCCAAAAGCTAGCAATAGCCTATTCAGGGCATCATCTTCCTTGTCATGAATGGCTTTCTTCAGGAGCGGGGTATTGTCCAAGTAACCAAACAGGTGTAGTATTCCGTGTATAATAACCCTGCAAAGTTCCGTTTGAAGGTTGGACTTAAAATTTTCAGCATTCTCGCAAACTCGATCAATGCTTATAAATAAATCCCCAGATATGAAATTATCCTCGTTGTAATTAAAAGTAATTATATCCGTGTAATAATCATGGCTAAGATACTTGCGGTTAATCTCCAATAAGTATTCATCTGAACAGAATATGAGGTTGATTTGCCCAGGTTTAAAACCACTACGAACAATTTCAGAAACAATCCAATTTCTGAGAATCCGCTTATTCTTCAAATTAAAGCTGAGATCAGCCGAATGAAAGGTAACAGGCAATTTTATTTAAGACTAAAGGTTAATTGAACAATTCTACCGCGCTCAAAAAATTCAATTTTATCAGAAAGTCTTTGCATCAGAAACACCCCTCTCCCATTAATTTTTTCCAGATTTTCAGGAGCTGTTGGATCGGGTATATTTTCATAATCAAAACCATCTCCCTCATCCTGTACTCTTAAAACAATCTCTTCTTTTTCCGAAGTAAGGTGAATATCGACAATTTTATCTTCCCTACTCTTATTGCCATGAACTATAGCATTATTAGCAGCTTCAAGAGTAGCAATAAGCAGATTTCCATAAATTTCATCAGAGAGCGACAAATCAGCAGAAACTTCATCCACAAATTTTTCAACTTTCCGAAGATTCTCTGAAACAGACTTAATTGTTAATTCCTTTCTCATAACATATAACCGAAACCAATTGATGCTATTATCATAAACGAACCCCTTATACTTAAGTTAGCAAAAAAAGTTACACAAAACTGCATTATTTACTAAGCCATAATTCAGGATTCAAAATTACTTTATCCTTCCATACTTCAAAATGAAACTTTGTGTTCTTGTCAAGATCAGTAAATACAGTACCAATAATATCCTTGGTCTTGAGCTTGTCACCGGCTTTAACTTTAACATCTATAAGATTCTGATATACCGTTCTATACTCACCATGTTTAATTATCACTGTATAATTTGCTCCAAGAATTGCAATTACCTTTGTTACCTCGCCTTCATATACAGTCCTGACCTTAGCCCCTTCAACCGTATTAATATCAATTCCGTTGCTTTTAATTTTGATTCCTTTCAAAACAGGATGGCTTTGTTCACCATATTTCCCTGTAATGACACATTGCTCGGAAGGCCATGGCAATCGCCCCATATTTTTGTAAAAATCCCCTGAAATAATTTTCTCTTCGGGAGTAAGAACATTAGGCTTGTTGGCCACTTTAGCCTTGCTAATTTCTTCTTCAATAAGACGTCTGATTTCCTTCTCAATTTCAGATTGAATTCGTTCTCTCTTTTTAATATCGGCTTTTAATTCGGATTCCTTACTTTGCAAAGAGCGAATAAGTGTTACGTTCTTCTTCTTGTCTCTATCAAGAGAACTAAGTTCTCGTTGTCGCTCTGTCAAAAGAATTTCGTTCTTTCTTTTATTCTCCACCAACTCTGAATTCCTTCGCACTAAATTTTCCTCCTCGATCATCAACTTTTCAACAAGTTCAGACCTATAGCGTGCTAGATATTTAAGATACTTGATTCTTTGATAAGCCTGATTAAAGTCCTCCGAAGAAAATAAATACATCAAAGCGTAATCGTTATCTAAATTTCTAGAGGCGGCAAGAACAAGCGATGCGTACTCGTTCTGAAATTGCTTAACCCTTTCTTCAAGCCTTTTAATTTCGAGAATATTCTCCTCAATATTGCTCCTAAGGAAACTTAACTCATCAGAAATGTTCACAATAATTCCTTCTCTCAATTCAATATTCTGTTGGATAAGGTTGAGCTGGTTTAGGGTAAGATTCTTAGAGGCTTCTGTTTTCTCCAAGAGGGACCTCGAATACTGAAGCTTCTGAATATTCTCTTTCTTTTTCGAATCAAGATCCTTTGAGTTTTGAGAAAATAAAACAAAACAGGAAGCAAGAATAAATATTCCAGAAAAAAAAGGTTTTAACAATATGTTAGAATGTAATCTCACTGTATCCAGCATTTACATTAAAAGATTTCCTTGCAAATTTATCCTTGGATATTTTTCCAATACCAACGAGAACTTCAGCATCCAAGCCTCTACTTTTAACTGAAATTCTCAATTCTTTTGGGTAATTCAAGCCTTCATAAAACGAACCAGGAAAGGCAGAAACAAATAAACCTGCAGCAGAATCTACAATATTGATTTTCGAAATTCTGTACGTTTCAATATTAAACACTGAGGAAACCTCAGCTCCAAAAGAAGTGCGGTACGTGTAAGACAAAAGTTCAGGTCCTTCAAACACCCTATCCCTGAAGGATCTTCTGTTTTCAGAACCATCAATCACAAATCCTTTCAGAACAATACTTTCAATTTCTTCGTAACCCAAATCTACCCCAAACAAACTCTTCAGTTCGTCTATCGCGCCAAAGTAAAACGATTTATCCAGACGATTAATAATCTTAACACTATCGACAGATAATTCAAGACGCCCCAATTCGAAGCCAAGAAAATTTACATTAGCATAAATAAATTCTCCTTGCTTAATGCTAATTTTCCCACGAAGATTTTTCGTGTCATCAGTAATAATTTTAATATCCAACTGCTCGGAAGAGAAATACTCAGAGGAGTATTCTGAAGAGTGCTTAAACAAATACTGCCTGAATTCAGTATCTCTAGCAACAGAGGCAAGCGGTACCGTTTTACAAGAAACAGCAGTAAAAACCAAAAAAATGAGAAACCAAAATAAGCTATAGCTTTTCATACAAGAGCATTAGTTTAGTTTCAATATGTTGCTTATTGTACCCTTTCTGCAGGGCCTTTTCATAATACTCTTTTGCTAAGCGGTATTCACCAAGCATATACAATATCTCCGCGTAATGAAACATAATATCAGGATCCTTTTCAGAATCTATAATTAGTGCCCTTTGAGCATAAACTTTAGCATTATTATAGTCACCCAATCTAAATAAAACCCAGGAATAGGTATCTAAAAAAGTACTATTATCCGGTGAATTGACGATTGTTGAATAACTCAAGTCCTTAGCTTTTAATAAATCAACACTATCCAAAGCAAGGTAATAACTGTAATTATTTTTGGTAAAATCGTTTGACGGATCCATTTCCACCAATGCATCGAAATAGGTATAAGCTTCGGTTTTTCGATCAGTACGATAACTTGACTCTGAAAGAAAAATCAGAAACTGCAATCTAATTTTATCGCTGTCTTTGATAGAACTATAATTTTGTGACAAAACAGAATAAGCTTTTTCAAAATTATCCAACTGAAAGTAGGCCATTCCAACAAATAAATAAAGCTCATGCTTATTTGGGAAATACCTAAGTGCCTCTTCCCCAATAATAATCAGCTCATCAAAATCCTCTAGCATAGAAGCATTATACAAAGCTTGTTGCCAAATTATATAGTCGTCTTTCTTGTTGCTCAGAATATCTTTAATTATTTCCAGAGCTCTCGGATGATCCTCAATACCATTGTAAAAATCGTAGGCAACAGTCTTAACTTCATAATTATCAGGATATTCATTCATCAGACTAACAACCATAACCTCCAACAATTTACGGTTATGATTAATATGGTTCCTATCCTTATTAAGCGCCATCATGGTCTGGATCTTATTTGACAAGGGAATATTATGATTCAAAAAAGCCTGATTAAGATAAAAATACGCCTTTTCATCATCACCTTGCGAGGAATAGATATCAGCCAGATTCGTAACAGCATAAATATTGGAAGAATCGATAGAAAAAGCGGCCATATAAGCTTGAAGAGCACGGACAGAATCTCCAATCTCAGCAAAATATTCCCCTAGAATAATTTGATATTCAGAGATTTCCGGAGCACTAATGATCAAACTGTTAAGCACACCTTCGGCTTTAGCATAGCTGCCTTGCAATTTAAATATTTCAAACTTCTTAAAACTTATAAGTTCAGAAACTCCATATTCCTTTTCAATTAACTCGAGTACAGAAATGGCTTTTGAATACCTTCCATCAATGGAATAGATTTCTGCAATCTTAAAATCAATAGTAAGAAAATTGCTTCGATTATTTCTCTTAACTTTTTTTAATACTTTTAATGATTTAGAGCTTTTATTATTAATTTTAAGCAACTCTGAATAAGCAATTCCATACCAATAATTATCGGGAACCAACTTAAAAGCTTTAAAAAGAATATCTTCAGCCTTTTCGTTTTCACCCAGTGCCGAATAAACTGTACCAAGCTCATAATAAGCTACATCGCATTCAGGATTGGCACTAATACATGACAAATACAGATTAATGGCCTCGTTTACATTTCCTATCATCTTTTGCCGCGAAGCCTCAATGAGTGCATATTGATATGAATACTCCGATTTAATAGAAGAAACCTGATCCGTTTTTTGTGAAAAAACTGAAGTCCCATACAACAAAAGCGCTAATGTTAAAATTATCCTCATTTGAAATTTATTTACCAGTATGGCCAAAACCTCCGCTTCCGCGGACAGTCTCAACCAAAAATTCAACATTAACCAAAGTAACACTTTCATGCTTAGAAACAATCATTTGACAGATCCGCTCGCCATGTTTAATTTCAAAGTCACAATCTGAAAGATTAATAAGAATGATACCAATCTCACCACGGTAGTCGCTATCGATGGTGCCCGGGGTATTTAAAACTGTAATCCCATGCTTCAATGCCAGACCACTTCGGGGCCGGATCTGAGCTTCGAAACCAACCGGAACCTCAATAAATAAACCAGTGGGTATCAGCATTCGCTGCAAAGGTTTCAATAGAACAGGAGAACTAAGGTTCGCCCTTAAATCCATTCCAGCAGATTGAGCTGTACTATATTCAGGAAGAGGATTTGATGATCGGTTAATGATTCTGACTTTCATGTTTCACAAACAATTTTCGTTTTTCAGAGATATAAAAAATCAAAAGATAAGAACAAATCAATACAAAATGAAAAATATACTTGCCAACCGAATTGGAGAACACAAAAATCTCAGAAGCGAGATAAAACAATAAAGCCAAAACAACGAGAATCAGCATCTGTTTCAACTCGTAATTAATTCTGTAAAACCTTTGCCCAACCACGAAACTAAGAACAACCATCAAAAAATAGCTAATAAAATGACCCCATGCAGAAGCATAATATCCAAAACGCGGAATAAAGAAGTAATTAATCACAAAAGTAACAACAGCACCGAAGAAAACAAGATAAACTCCCCAGATAGTTTTATTCGAAAGTTTGTACCAAATCGATAAATTATAGAAAATTCCCATGAATAGATTAGCTATGAGGACCAGTGGAATAATAGAAATTCCATCCCTAAACTCAGGTCCGATGAAAAGAATAAAAACATCCAGAAAGAGCATAACAAACAAGAATATTGCCATTCCAGAAAATACAAAATACTTCATAACCTGAGCATAAATATCTCGTGCATTAAGCTCATCCTTTTTTGAAAAAAAGAATGGCTCAGCAGCATATCGAAACATCTGCACAAAAAGTGTCATGAGTACGGCCAACTTTACGCTAGCTCCATAAACACCGAGCTGCTCCATAGGATTTTGCGAAGCGGGTAAAAGATATTTAAGCAATATTCGATCGATTACTTCATTAACTGTGCCAGCAAGCCCCGCAATGAGAAGTGGGAAGCTATAAAATAACATCCTCTTCAAAAGTTGAAAATGAAAAACACCAGATGAATAAAATATTTCTTTGCTTAATGCAAGTACTTTTACAACAACAGATAACACATTACTAATGAAAACATACCCCACCCCAATTTCCGGATTATATACATTGGAAACCAATACAGAATCGGTATTGTCAGGACAATAAAATAGGAAAAACCAATTTGCGAGAATGTTAACACAAACCTCAAGAATTCGGATAATAGCATATTTAAGAGCACGTGTTTCCAGCCGAAGCTTAGCAAAAGGAATTGAGGCAAAACTATCCAAACCAACAATAAGACCGACCCACACCACATACTCAGGATTATCGGGATAATGAAGGAAACTAGCTAAACTCCCACTAAACAACCAAGCAAGTCCAATGAAAACTGTAGATGTGAAGGAAAGTGCAATAAGTGCTGATCGGTAAACATTTTTATGATTGTTTTCCTTGTCTGCAAAACGGAAGAAACCCGTCTCCATCCCATAGGTAAGGACTACCATTAAAATAACAATATATGCATAGAATTCGGTAATAATGCCGTACTCCGCTTTTGTGAATATTCTAGTATAAAAAGGTGTTAGCAGCAAATAGTTGAGAACGCGCGGCACCACAATTCCCAGACCGTAAACTGCCGTTTGTCCGGCAAGCTGTTTAATATGATTCACAGAGAAAATTTGCGTCTAAGTTAAGCCTTATTTCACAAGAATATTAAGGCAGTCCTTCAAATTATTTCCAATAAATCGGTAACCTTCAGTTTGCAATCGGGCAGAAATAACTTTTTGGCCTTCAAGAAGCGTTGAACTCCCTTCTCTAAAAACCATTTGCAATATAAAAGAAGGAATCGTAAAAAAACAAGGTCGTCGAAGGCTTCTGGCCAATTCCCTGGAAAATTCAGCATTGGTAACGGGTCGAGGACAAACAAGGTTAATAATTCCCACTAATTCCCTCGAAATAATAAGATGAAATATTTTCAGAACATCTTCTATTAGAATGAATGAAAAACCTTGTTTACCACTTCCTATTACACCACCAATTCCAAGTTCAAATACTTTTCGAAGAATTTTAAAAGCACCTCCAGAATTGGAAAGAACAACACCGAAACGCGCAATACTTAATTTAACACCCAAGTCAAGAACACAAGAGGCTTCTTTTTCCCAGTCAATAACAACTTTTGAAAGAAAATTACCGGCGAAATTTCTGGAAGACTCATCAGACAACTCCTGATCGGAGTATATGCCCACAGCACTAGCATTGATCAATTGCAAAGGTTTCCTCTCCAATAAGGTTATTGCCAAAATTAGGTTCTTGGTAGTATTGATCCGGGAATTGTATATTTGGTTCTTTACCTTATGATTCCATCTTCCCGCAATTGGATAGCCTGCAAGATTAACAATGACATCAATCCCATCAAGACTAAGAGCCAACACACGTGCATCCTCATAAAGCAAAGAGCTCTTAATAATTCTAATCTCAAAATCAGCTGAAAGAAACTTAACAAGTTCTGACCCTATTAAACCTCCAGAGCCAATGATTCCTATCACTTTTTTCATATCAACCAAATAAGCGTATCAATTCAAGACCAAAACAATCTGCACTAAGCGAAGATTAAAGACTAATAATACAAAAAATAAAAACTACAAATCAGGATAGAAAGCAAAAATATTCCCAAGCTTAAACATTTTTATCGTCAATAAGTTATAATTTAATACTTTTGCTAATTATAAAAATAGACATGAGAAAATTTATATTGCTAACGCTCATACTGCGGACTCGAATTGTCAGTTTTCAACAAATGAACAACTTACAAAAGTCCAGATTAGAACGGATTCCGGAACCATAACAATAGTTTTATACGACGAGACTCCCCTCCATCGTGATAACTTCATCAAATTAACCAAGTCGGGGTATTTTGACAATCAGCTTTTTCATCGACTTATAAAAAATTTTATGATTCAGGGAGGCGATCCGAATTCAAAAAACGCAGATAAAGGCGAATTATTAGGACAAGGCGGACCCAGTTATACAATACCTGCTGAATTCAACCCTAATTACTTTCACAAAAAAGGAGCTCTTGCAGCGGCAAGGAAAGGAGATGATGTTAATCCTTCAAAAGCCTCTTCCGGATCGCAGTTCTATATTGTGCAGGGGAACGTATATTCTTTAGCCCAGCTTGATATGATGGTTACACGGAATATGCATGCCCCATTTACAGACGCTGAGAAAGAAGCTTATACCCAAATTGGAGGTTCACCTCATCTTGATGGCTCATATACAGTATTTGGCGAGGTAATTGAAGGATTTGAGGTCCTTGACAAGTTGATGAGGGTTCCCGTTGATGCTTATGACAGACCCTTAACCGACTTGAAATTCAGTATAAAAATTTTTAATCTCGACTGAAATATTTTACACCCACACAACGATATTTTTAACTTTGCACAAAAAGAACAAGATCCATGTTAGATAAAATAAAGGAGCTTATTTCAGAGGCCGAACAATACAAGGCAGAAAGCCTTCAGGATTTGGAAGATTTCAGGATAAAACATTTGAGTAAAAAGGGCAGTTTAGCTCAGCTTTTTGAAGACTTCAAGGTTATTTCAAACGACAAAAAGAAAGAGGTTGGGCAGGCACTCAATGAGCTTAAGCAGGCGATACAGTCAAAAATAGACATTCTCAAAGATGAGCTGGGAACATCTGCTGAAAGCAGCAGTATTTCAGACCTAACTTTATCGGCTGAGAGTCTTCCCTTAGGTTCCAGACACCCCATTTCCATTGTCAGAAACGAGATTCTTGAGATCTTTTCGCGCTTGGGATTTACGGTTTCAGAAGGACCGGAAATAGAGGATGACTGGCATGTTTTCACCTCTTTGAATTTTCCACCAGAGCATCCGGCCCGTGACATGCAGGATACTTTCTTCATTGAGAAAAATCCTGATATTCTTTTACGTACTCACACCTCTTCGATACAGGTAAGGGTTATGGAACACACAAAACCTCCGATTCGAACTGTTTCTCCCGGAAGAGTTTTCAGAAATGAGGCAATATCAGCACGTGCACATTGCATTTTCCACCAGGTAGAAGGCTTGTACATTGATGAGAATGTATCGTTCGCAGACTTAAAGCAGACCCTTCTTTATTTTGCCAAGGAGATGTTTGGAGAGTCGACGCAAATCCGCCTTCGCCCCTCCTATTTTCCCTTTACCGAGCCCTCGGCTGAAATGGATGTAAGCTGTGCCTTATGCGGAGGAAAAGGCTGCAACGTATGCAAGTATACCGGTTGGCTGGAAGTGTTAGGATGCGGTATGGTTGACCCAGCGGTACTGGAAAACAACAATATCGACAGCAAGAAATATACCGGGTTTGCCTTTGGAATGGGAATTGAACGTCTCGCTATGTTAAAATTTCAAATCAGGGATTTGAGATTGTACTTTGAGAACGACGCACGATTCTTAAGACAGTTCTCTGGAGCAATTTGAGAAGGCTATTAGAAATTTAAGCCAACCCAATAATTAGTTGCCGTTCAGCTCGATTTTGTGCTCGATCTCCATGGCTTCCTTATAACTTGCGTAAACTCCGCAGTATTTGTCTTTCGACATATCCACAGCTTTCTGGATTTTATCAAGAGGCAGGTCTTTTCCTGAAAATTTATAGATAATCTTCATATGTAGGAATTTCTTGGGGTGCTCTTCAGCTGTATCTCCTTCAACGGAAATTTCCAAAGAATCATATTCTACCCGCATTTTCTTCAGTATCGAGACAACGTCCATACCCGTGCATCCTCCAAGAGCAACAAGCATAAAAGCTTTAGGTCTTGGTCCCAAATCGTTCCCACCATGCTCTTCAGAGGCATCGATAATTAGTTTATGTCCGTTAACACTGGTCTCGAAAGCCATATTGTTTAACCAGTTCATTGAAATTGACTGCTTCATGGTATATAGAAAGTTATCGTTAATGATTGCAACAAATCTTTCTGCAAAGAAAGAGAAAATACCTTCCTATAACAACAGGGATTAATTTAAGTTCCCGAGAAATTGATATCTTAACATTTGTATTTATTTCCTACTTTTGCAAAGTTTTGCATTGATTACATGCTCAAAAAGAAGATGGTACTACAGGCCATGATTTGCAGATGAAACAAAATAACATACCCGGGAAAAAGGAAGATTGTTTAATAAAAAACCATCCCCTCTTCCGTCATCTCACTTCCACTGAATTTGACAGGCTATACGACGAAACTGTAACCGAACATCATAAGCGAGGTTCGGTTCTATATCATGAAGGTAATCGAATAAACGGGTTTTATTATATTTCAGAAGGGATCATAAAAATTTACAAAACAGGCATTGACGGTAAGGAGCAAATTATACGGTTTGCCCAAAAAGGCGACATTATCGGATTCAGGTCTATATTGAGCAACGAGCAGGCCTGCACTACTGCTCAGGTAATCGACGAGTCCGCAACCTGTTATATTCCCGGTGAAACCCTCATAAATCTTGTAAAAAACAACGGTAATTTCTCCATAGAACTCATGCAAATAACCTGCAGGGAGTTGGGTCAGGCAAATTCTTACATAACCGACATTGCACAGAAAAGCGTGAGGGAGCGCCTGGCAGAAATAATTGTTCAACTCCATAATGACTTTGGTCTTGACGAGGAGAATGTGTTAAGGATAACCTTAACACGCGAAGAACTTGCAAACATTGTGGGCACAGCAACAGAATCAGTAATCCGATTGTTGTCGGAATTCAAGCAGGATAAGATGATTGAACTAAATGGCAGGAAGATCAAAGTTCTGAACCTTCCCGCACTCAGAAAAGTCGGAAATATTTTCGTTTAGAATCAGAACAGTCTGTTTTGATCATTCCGCAATTTCCCAAGGTGCATATAAGCAATAGCTGTAGCTTCACGGCCTCTGGAGGTTCTTTTAATATATCCCTCTTTAATTAAAAAAGGCTCATATACTTCCTCGATAGTTCCAGCATCTTCTCCAACAGCAGTTGCTATGGTAGAAATGCCCACAGGACCACCGGCAAACTTATCGATTATCGTATTCAGGATCTTATTATCCATTTCATCCAATCCGGATTTGTCGATGTTAAGTGCTTCAAGGGAGTAACGTGTGATGTCGATGTCAATGATCCCGTTACCTTTAACCTGAGCGAAATCCCTTACCCTTCTCAAAAGAGCGTTCGCAATACGGGGTGTTCCCCTGCTCCGCGACGCAATTTCCACAGCGGCCTGATCATGGATTTCAACCTTAAGAATCCCGGCAGAACGGTGAACGATTCCTGTGAGTATATCGTGATCGTAATACTCAAGTAAGGAGGTAATCCCAAAACGTGCACGTAAGGGGCTTGTTAGCAGTCCGGAACGCGTTGTGGCCCCAATAAGGGTAAAGGGATTAAGGGTAAGCTGCACCGAACGAGCGCTAGGGCCTTTATCTAGCATTATATCGATAGTATAATCCTCCATGGCCGAATACAAATATTCTTCAACAACAGGAGAAAGACGGTGAATCTCGTCGATAAAAAGCACATCTCCGGTTTCAAGGCCCGTTAGCAGTCCTGCAAGATCACCGGGTTTATCGAGAACAGGACCTGAAGTAATTTTTAGACCAACTCCTAATTCATTTGCTATTATGTTTGCCAGGGTGGTTTTACCAAGCCCGGGAGGGCCGTGCAGAAGAACATGATCGAGAGCTTCTTCACGCTGCTTTGCAGCCGTAACAAACACCTTTAGATTATCTACAACTTTGCTCTGCCCGGCAAAATCATAAAATCTCAAAGGCCTCAATTTGTTATCCAGTTCCCTCTCGGAATCAATAAAACCTTCTTCCCTTATATGAAAATCTTCATTCATTTAGACATTATTTGATAGTTTGGATTGAGCCTTTGGGCAAATTAATCTTCTCACCGTTAATCCTGTATTCTGTATCGTTTTTATAGGTAATGGTCATTTCCAGGTTTCCCTGCTCGTTGAATTTCTTCCAATTTCTCTCCCTTACACCGCGGCGATAGTAACGCTCCTCTTTCAGAATGCCAGATGGGTAAAAATATTTGTGCTTCCCTTCTGCAAGATCCTGGTTAAAATCCCCTGAGAACTGAAGAACCCCATCATTATAAAAATACTTCCAGGTACTGCTCCTCAAGCCCGATTGGTAATTACCCGTTTCGCTGTGATCATTTACATTATAGGTCCATTCCCCTTCCTTTTCTCCGTTTATAAATTCACCTTTGGCAATCACTGTTCCTGAATCGGAATACTCAATCATTGGACCATCTTCACGCCCATTGAAGTAACTTTCCTCTCTCCAAATTTCCCCGTTGGGATAATACCAGGTCCATTGACCATCATAAAGTCCCCTGAGAAAATTCCCTTCCTGCTCCTTTCTACCATTTTTATAATAAAACACCCAGCTTCCAACTTGCTTGTTATCCTTATAGCTACCGACAGCTTTAACTTCACCGCTTGAATAATATTCCTTCCACATTCCTTCTCTACTACCTGTTTCATCAATAATCCCCTCTGAAATGCAATTGGACAAATCATCATAAACTTTTGCACTTACTACTTTTCCGTCAGCATTGTAAAACCGGTGCATGCCTACAGGCCGATCTTCCTTGTAGCCACCAGAAGATACCAATTTTCCGTTATCATCATAAATTCTTCTGAAATCGAGGTTTTCCAAATCGATAATCTCCTGGTTGCTTTCAACGATTTTATCATCCTGATATTTAATGCTGAGAAGCAGATTCCCGCTTTCATTAAACTCCTTATAAAAACCGTTCAATTGGTTATTTTTATAGTTCAATTCCTTCTGAACTTTTCCGTCGGGATAAAACAGTTTCCAAGTCCCTTGCTTAAGACCCTGCTGATCGGTCACGTTAATTTTCTCGCGGGAAATAAGATAATTGTTATTGTATTCCAAAAGATATATTACCAAACCATTAGAGTCGTATTCTTTACCAGGACCTTGTTTCTTGCCGTTTATATAATTAATTTCCTCTTTTAGTTTACCATCGGGATAATAATAATATGCCTTTCCTTCTTTTTTGTCGTTCACATACAGCTCTTTGCTGATCAATATGGCTAGAGAACTTTTTTCATAGCTGTATTTAAAACAATAGCCGTTCTTTTTGCCGTATTTGTAGTTTATTTTTTCCTCCAACTCGCCCTTGTCGTTGTAAAAAGTCCATGTGCTGTCTAGAAGAAAATCGGTACGAAGTCCTTCGGATTTGAGAATTCCGGAAACGTTGTAAGTTTTCCAAAACCCATCCGGCTTTCCATTGCGGATCATCCCTTCGCTTGAAATTTGCTTATTAGGATAATAAAAACGCGTGAAGCCATCCTTCACAGTATCCTGGGAATTGAGATCAGGAAAAAGCAAGAGCAAAGAAAAAAGCCAAACAATTGTCAGAAATGATTTCATTATATATCAGAGTCCTAATTTTGCGGATATTTCAAGCATTCTTCGAATAGGTATTTCTGCTTTTACCCGGATTTCTTCCTTCAAAGTTACCTCGGGCAATTCATATTTTAAAGTATTATAAAGCTTTTTTAAGGTAATCATCTTCATAAACACACAATCGTTGCAGGCACAGGTAGAATCATCAGGGGGTGCAGGAATAAAAAGCTTATTGGGATTGGTTTTCTGCATTTGGTGAATAATACCGAACTCTGTTGCCACAATAAAAATATTTGAACTGTCTTTGATCGTATAATTTAACAGAGCAGAAGTTGAACCAATATAGTCGGCTACGATCAGAATGGTTTGTTCGCATTCGGGGTGGGCAATAATTTTTGCCTGTGGATACTGCTTTTTCAACTCCAAAATTCTTTCAAGCGAAAAACGCTCGTGAACATGACAAGCCCCATCCCAAATAACCATATTTTCTTTGCCGGTTTTGCTCTTAATGTAGTTTCCCAGGTTTTTATCAGGAGCAAAAATCACATTTTCCTCTTTTGGAAGACTATTAACAATTTCAAAGGCATTTGAAGAAGTGCAGGTAATATCTGAAAGAGCTTTGATTTCAGCTGTGGTATTCACATAGGAAATTACAGTATAGCCCGGATATTTGTTTTTGAATTCGGCAAATTTGTCCGGGGAACATGAATCTGCCAGTGAACAGCCGGCATTTGAATCGGGAATAAGAACCTTTTTCTGGGGAGACAGAATTTTTGCGGTTTCCGCCATAAAATGAACTCCGGCAAACAGTATAATATCGGCTGATGTACTTGCAGCCTGCTGGGAAAGAGCGAGACTATCGCCAACAAAATCGGCAATATCCTGAATTTCAGGCTCCTGATAATAATGAGCCAAAATTACGGCATTTTTTTCTTTTCTCAGTTTGTTGATTTCAGAATGAAGATCAAGCGACTTGTCTATTTCTATATCAACAAACCCCTTTTTGATCAGTTCAGCCTTATTAACATTAACCATTCCTATTATTATTATATAATTTAAATTTTAAAATATTATATGATGATGATGTTAGTCCGTTAATACTGTTCACAATTATTTTCAATTCCTTTGGCAAGTTTACTTATAAAATTTTCAAAACATGATATTAACACAAGAATTCATCAACGCATCTTGTAAATCAAACAATTCCAAAGTAATTAACAAGCTGTTAATAGCGTAAATTTCTCATAAATATTGTTTTTTCCCAGCATAAAAATTGGTTTAAAAATTGTTGGTTTTCGCACTAAAAACCAATGCTTATTTTTTTGATATTCTGACAATTTTTATTAGCACTACTGCTTTTTTCTTTTTCTAATTTTTTAGCACTTTTTACTCTCATTTAGTAAACAATTTATCAACCGAATAGTTAATAAATCCTTTTTGGGAAGGTGCCGATAAATAAAAACAGTTTCAGGTCTTAAAATATTTAAGTATTTTTGGGGATAATTGAAAACCATGAACGAATTAAAAATAGCAATAGCGGCCGATCACGCCGGTTTTGAATTGAAAGCCGAAATTATGAGTTTTCTTCTTAACCGGGGAATAAAGGTAAAGGATTTTGGAACATATAGTGCGGAGTCGGTTGATTATGCCGATTTTGCCCACCCGATGGCTGATGCCGTTGAAAAAGGCGATTTCCTTTATGGGATATCGATATGTGGTAGTGGGAATGGAATCAACATGACGGTAAACAAGCATCAGGGAATACGTTCGGCGATTTGCTGGAACGAGGAAATAGCAATGCTTGCCCGCTCGCACAACGATGCCAACATTTGTGCCTTGCCCGCCCGGTTTATTAAAAAGGAGGAGGCCCTAAAGATCCTTGAGGTTTTTTTATCAACCGGTTTTGAGGGCGGACGACATACTCAAAGGATACAGAAAATCCCCCTAAAACATTAAGCATGCTTTCAAATACCTGTAAATACGGAATTCGCGCGGTGCTTTACCTTGCAGTAAATGCGGGGGAGGGGCAAAAAATCGGCATTAAGCAGATATCAAAAGATTTGGAAATTCCCACACCATTTCTTGGGAAAATACTGCAATCGCTTGCAAAACATCACCTTCTCTCTTCTACCAAAGGTCCTAACGGCGGGTTTGGCTTAGGGAAAAAGCCGGAGGATATCTTATTGATGGATATTGTTGAGATTATTGATGGAATGGATAGCTTTCACAAATGCGTTATTGGGGTAAAGTACTGCTCAGAGCAGGAAAACCCGTGTGCTTTGCACTCCCGTTACGCTTCGTTGAGGGAGGAAATCCTGAGGATCTTTGAAACAGAAACCATTGAGCAGCTTGTGAAGGACATGGCGGTTGGCAAGCACGGGTTTGTTATTTGAGTTTTTTCAGAACCACCCAGGCCAACACAGCCAGCAAAACTCCAAGAGCATTAAAGGCCAAATCTGCAAAATCTCCCGAACGGGAATCCGTGAGGGTAGCCTGCAAAATTTCCAGCGATCCGCCATAGAATACAGCTAAAACAGCTGCAAGAAGAAAAATTCTGGTATATGCCACATCCGGTTTGGCCTTCATGATGTCGAAAATAAGCACAAAAGCCAGACTGAAATACATACCAAGATGCACCAGCTTATCGAAATTTGGCACATCGAACCAGGTGATTTTTTCAACTTCATTCGATGGGAGGGTGCTGGCTATTAAGATCAAAACCAATATGGCCAGCGACCTGTAAAAGTTATGGAGAAATTTGAGTAAGGGCATCCAGACTGTTTTTGTTTTAAAATATTGTGCAAAGATATAGTTAGACCGGAAATATAACAACTTGCCCCCATAATGGTTTCGGGTTTTGCGGAGATTCCACGTTAATCACTAATTTTTAAGCCTTTACTATGGCCGGAATTTACATACATATTCCTTATTGCAGGCAGGCCTGCAGGTACTGTGATTTTCATTTTGTGGTCTCGGTATGGCAAAAGAAGGAACTCCTTCCCTATATGCTCAGGGAAATTGAGGAGAGGAAGGATTACCTTATGAATGAGGTTATTGACACGATTTATTTCGGGGGAGGTACCCCGTCGGTGCTTGAGGTAAAGGAAATCGCCAACATCTTGGATTGTATTTACAGGTTTTATCCGATATCATCCGGTGTTGAGCTGAGCCTGGAGGCTAATCCGGAAGACCTGAAGCCGGAATACCTTTATGAACTTGCGAAAACCGGTGTCAACCGCCTGAGCATAGGGATCCAATCGTTTCAGGATTCCGATCTGGAGCTGATGCACCGGATCCACAGCGGCGAGCAGGCAGGGGAAGCTGTTAAAAACGCCCAGAATGCGGGTTTCGATAACATCAGTATCGACTTGATTTATGGACTTCCCCGCCAGGAAAAAAACGTTTGGCAAAAAAACCTTGACAAGGCTTTGTCATTGGGTATCCAGCATTTTTCGGCCTACCATCTCACTTATGAGTCGGGTACAGTGTTCGATCACTGGAGAAAAAAGGGCAGAATAGGCCTCATTCCCGAAGAGGATAGTCTGAACCAGTTCAAAATCCTTATAAATACTGCAAAACAGCAAGGTTTTGAGCATTATGAGATTTCGAATTTTGCCCTTCCCGGTTTCCAGTCAAAGCATAACAGCAGTTACTGGCAACAGAAAAAATATCTGGGCATTGGACCCTCCGCCCACTCATACAACGAGCTTAGCCGGCGATGGAATTTAAGTAATCATAAAAGATATATCGACGCCATGTCTTCAGCTGAAGATTATTTCGAGACCGAAACATTAAGTCCGGAAAATATTTATAATGAACATGTAATGACATCCTTACGGACTTCTAAAGGAGTTAGTTATTTGTATTTGAAATCCCGTTTCGGAGATCAGGAAGCGGAACATTTCAGAACAGCAATTGAAAAGTTTGTGAAAAGCGGCCATGTGAATGTGAACCAGGAAATTTACAGCTTGACACAGGAGGGCATTTTCATAGCTGACCACATAATTGAGGTGGTTTTTAAATAGCAAACGAAGGAAATCCTTGGGATCCAAGCAAAAAAAAGACGGGATTTCCCCGTCTTTTTTATCTTTTCTGCAGGTATTTTATCTCAACAGAAACTCAGTACTGCCAATGAGTTTGTTCTCGCAGTAAAGTTCGCAGGTATAGTTTCCTTTTACCAGATCTCCATTGTTGTCCCAGAAGATCGAGACCGGAAGGTCGTTCTTTTCATAGTTTACCTCCCTGCTTGCGCTGTAGGGAATTTGCGAATTCTGGTATTCCATAACACCTGCATTTTTCGCTCCCAGTACAACGGCATCCGGACGAACCAGACGCAGATACACAACCTTTGCTCCTGCATCGGCAACAGTATTTTTACGAAGTGTGAAATCCACCCTGATTTTCGTCACCTTATCAATTTTATCCTGTTCTTTGCTTCTCTTGTTCAATGCTACCGGGGTAATACCGGCAGCAATAAGCGTTTTGGCTTCGGATTTGATTGTGGTTAGCTCTTCTTTTTCCTGTTCGAGCATTTTGTTCTTTGTTTCCAGTTTGGCGTGTACGTTTTTCAAGTCTTTGTTTTCAACCAAAAGGATTTGATTCCGCGTATTCAGACTATCAATTTGCACAATGTAACTTTTCAAAACATCGCGAATTGTCAGGAGTTCCTTTTCATACCTCTTGATTTTTTCGGCATCGCTGATCCGCATCGTCAGGAGTTTCTTAATTTTTTCCTGTTGCTCTGTGATCTGCATATTAAGGGTGTCGTTGTTGGATCTCAAAGCATCGTATTGAAGGATTATTTCGTTCAATTCGGTTTCAAGCGAATCTTTCTTTACCTCCATTATTCCTGAGTATTCCTGCAATTGGGCGATAACAGCGCGACTTTCTTTTCTTTGATCAAAATAAAGAAACAGAACAACTATAAGGGCAACAGACATAACTGCAAAGCCAGCTATTAGTAGTGATGGGGATTCTTTCTTGTTTTCCATGGTATATGAATTTTTAAAATACAAAGATAATCAATGAGATATTAACGATAAAGAAAAGTTATTATTATCAAAGGCAATTATTCTAAATCACCAATGCTGATAATATTATTCAAAATGGCATAAACAGTTAGGCCTGAAATGGTTTTAATGCCCAGTTTGTTGGTGATGTTTTTACGGTGTGTGATTACCGTATGGGCAGAAAGAAAAAGTTTTTCGGCAATCTCCTTGTTGGTAAGTCCCTTAGCCACGTGTTTAAGGATTGTTTTTTCACGCTCGCTGAGCTCGGTCTGTTGGCTAAGCTTGTGACGGCTGTCAACTTTTTCGCGTATCAGGCTTTGAAGTTTATTGTAAATATCATCTCGCTCGTCCAGAGTACTTATTATTTCGCGTAAACCATGTTTTTTTTCCTTTTCTGCACTATTGCCCGAGGCTATTCCTATGCCGGTTTGCGACAGGTCGGCCTTGATTTCAGTATTTCTGAAAGTGTCAATATCACTAAGAATCCCAATATTCACAACAATGAAATCAGGAGTGTATTTGAGAAGCGCGGAATTTATTTCATCAAGGTTTTCAAGTTCTTTCACCACGGTGGCATGCTCAATGCGGTTTATTATTGAAGCAATACCCTTCCGAATAAGGTAGGACTTTTCGATGATAACGAATTTTATCCTTTCCATGGTCAGGCTTTGTATAAGGCAAGCAGCTTTTCTTCCATGGCTGCCACTTTGGGTATCAACACCTTGTCTTCAAGATTTGCGTGGGCATTAAGATCCTTCTCAAGCCGGAAAAGCTCGATTAGTATGCTGTTGCACAGGCCTGAAGAGTTACAGGGGGGAAGGTATTTGATAATGATGTTTTTCAGGTCGAAAAGTTTCTCCTCCACGTTATCGTGTTCCGATGCGAAATCGTTAATAGAATACTTGCGGATTTTTGAATGCAGGCTTTTGTTTATCTCGTTCTTGATTGCAGCAGCCTCGATTTCAAGAACATAAGGGTGCACATTGGCCTCTTCCCGATTAATATGATTGGTAAGCTCCTGTTTGTATTCGGTGAAAAAATTTTCCACCAGGCTAAACTTGTCGTTAATTGTTTTCTCCGCATCCAGAACTCTTTGGATGTTTCTTTCGATTTCCGGGATTTTTTCCTCCAGATAATATTGGTGCGTTTTTTTAAGGTACTGAACAATGAGGGATACCGGGAACGTGTTGAGTTCTTTCTGGGGGATATAATCCTCGTCGACATATGAATTTGTAATTTCCAGGAAGAAATCGAGGTTCACGTCGGAATTGCGACATACTTCAGAAACCGTTTTATCGCCAAAACCGAGTTTGATGTTAAATCGGGAAACCACTGGCAATAGCGTGTAGTTGTGGAACAGCACGTCTGCCATCTTCATATCGGGAGTGATATTCATGTTTTTTGCCGGGATTTGGGAAGTAAGGTGCAGTAAAATTAGGAATAAGTTTAGAATTATTCCAAATAAAAGAATTATTCTCTGGTTAATCCCTCCACATCACCTTCCTTGAGCCCGAATTTTTCGTTTTCCTCCTCGTTTCCGTAGGGTTCAATATGAACAACGATGTCGTAAACATTAGGCAAGCTCTCCTTAATAATGTTTTCCACTTTACGCGCAATTTCATGCGCGTCGGTAACGGTGATATTCGGATCCACCTCCACATCCATGGAGATCATGTTAAGATTGCCTATTTTCCTAACCCTTACGCGGTGCGGATTTCTGGCGCCATCAACAAGTTTAACAGCACGGAAAAGCTCGCAATACAAAATGGGATCTTTCATTCCATCCATCAGCTCTGTATTGGACTGGAAGAAGATCTGCAAGCCTACTTTCATGATAAAGAGACTTACAATCAGTGCGGTAACCGAATCCAGAATTGGCATTTTCAGAAGAAAGGTGAATATTAATCCCACCAGAACCGCGAGTGATATAAGAACATCATTCTGCATGTTTTTCGCGTTTGCCAAAAGCATGGAACTGGACACCGATTTGCCGGTTCGGTGCAGGTAATATGAAAGACCCAGTTTTCCGAAAATCGACACCAGGGTAACGTAAATTGCAAGCATCTCAGGCGGGTCGGCAATCTGAGGGTGAAGGAGTCGCCCTACGGTGGATATAGCGAGTTGGGCTCCCGCGAAAAAAATAACAAACGAAAGAGCCTTGGTGGCAAGGGTGTCGGCTTTCTCATACCCGTAAGGATATTGTATGTTCGGTGGCTTGGAAAGAAGTTTGGCGGTGAAGAGAGTGATAACCGAGGTTGCGATATCGCTTGTTGAATCAATACCGTCGGCAATTACCGCAAGACTGCCTGAAACGATTCCCAGGGAGACTTTCATTATTGCCAGCGCAGCGTTGCCAATAATACCGACCCATGAGGCCAAAATCAGGGTTTTTTGTCTTTCGTTCATAGGAAGATTTGTTGGCCAAATGTAAACGAAATTTGTTAGTTGACGACCCAAAGTTACGTTAAACAAAAGTTAATCAACGAATTTTCCTTGTTTAAACGGGCTTAAGACTTTATATTTGACCCCGCATGAAAACCGTAAATCTAATATTATCCTCATTGCTTCTGGCTGCGATGTGCATGTCCTTCACCGGGGAAGCGCTGCATGTCCATTACTGTTCAAGCTCCAATTCCTACTCCATCGATCTTCACCACTTTGCCGATGTTGAATGTTCTCCAAAGAATTGTGTTTGTCATGTTTCGGGGGAGGAAAACAAAACGGCCCCTTCTTGTAAATCGTGCTGCAGCACTAAAACGGAAGACAGCGCTGAGGGTATTTGTTGTATCGATTTAATGACCAGTCCGGATCCGGATACGTTCTACAGTCCTGTTGGTAAAAGTCTGAATTTGAAACCATCGGTACTGGAAATTTTCAATTTTGCTTTTTCTGATGTCCCCACAACTCGATTGACCTCTTTATTTTTTTACGATTTCGATAAATCCGGAGACCATTCTCCCCCGGATATAATTACCACCCAGATACTTCTGATTTGAGATATCTTCTTTGTAGAGTGCTGTATTAATTAGTTTTAAACAAAGAAGCATATGAAATTTTTATTATTTTCCCTTGGGGGATTATGCCTTGTTGCTGGCATTTCAGCCCAAAAGGCGGGTTATATTTCCGGAAAGGTGTTTGAGATTGACGAACATGGACACAAAGAACCCATGGAGTTCGTTAATGTATATTATTCCTTATCGCGGGAGGGTGTTATTTCTGGACAGGACGGAGCGTTTATGATCAGGAATCCCCTGCCTGAAGATGGCAAAAAACTGGTGTTTAGCTACATGGGATACAAGCCGGATACCATAGCGGTTCGGAAGGGAATGTCGGAAATTGAGTTGGTGATGAAGTCGTCACTCGATATTCAGGAGGTTACCGTTGTGAAACGCAAAGCAGGTGAGTTTACCAGCCGTTTAAATACTCTGCCTACTCAGGTTACTACCGAAGCGGGCTTGCAGAAACTTGCCTGTTGCAATATTGGCGAATCGTTTGAAAACAGCGCAACAGTTGATGTCGGATATACTGATGCCGTTTCGGGGGCTCGTAAGATCAGGATGCTGGGTCTCGATGGCAAGTACAGCCAGTTTTTGTACGAAAACATTCCATCCCTGAGGGGACTGGAGTCGGGGTTCGGGTTAAGCCACATCCCCGGACCGTTTATGGAGTCCATACAGGTTTCCAAAGGAACATCCTCCGTATTGAACGGTTACGAATCCACTACGGGACAGATTAATGTTGAATTCAAGAAACCCGACAACGGCGACAGGCTTTTCGTGAATTTGTTTGCCAACACAGAAGGCCGATATGAAAGCAACTTTACCACAGCCCAAACAATTAATGAACGTTGGAGCACCATACTGCTGTTTCATGCATCAACCAATTCGGGAGAAATAGACCATAATAAGGACGGATTTTTGGATGTGCCTTTAACACAACAGCTCAACTTTCACAACCGCTGGAAATATGCAATCGGTGAAAACCTTCATGCCCAGTTTGGTCTGGAGGTTTTGAATGAGAGCAGGGTAGGGGGTCAGGTTGGATTTCAGGACGACGCCGCAGGTCTTTACGGAATCAACATCGATTTGCAGAAATTCAGAGCTTATGGGAAGCTTGGGTTTGCCTCTCCCTCGAAACCCTATGAAAGCATAGGATGGATAAACTCCTTTACATGGTTCGATCAGAAATCGAAGTTTGGTTTGCGCGACTATGACGGTAGACAGAAAAGCTATTTCTCAAACCTGATATGGCAGACCATACTTGGGAACAGCAATCACCAGATAAGCAGCGGCTTATCGTTTCAGTACGACGAATACAGGGAGTACTTTGTTGATACCGAATCTCTTCGAAAAGAGATCGTTCCCGGAGTTTTCTCGCAATATACCCTGACTCTTCCGGATCAGATGGTGTTGATGGCCGGAGCCCGACTGGATCACAATTCGAAATACGGATTGTTGTTCACACCCCGGCTTCACCTGAAGTACGACCTAAGCCATACCTTGATTGCGCGTGGCACCCTGGGACGGTCGTTTCGTTCGGCCAATGCAGTGAGTGAAAACATGAGCTTTCTCTCCAGTTCGCGGCAGTTTGTGATGGATAGGGAGTTTGAGATGGAACAAGCCTGGAATGCAGGTTTGAATCTAACACAACATCTTCATTTCCGTGATCAGCGGGAGGGAACCCTTTCGATCGACTATTACCGCACTGAGTTTGTCAACCAGGTGGTGATTGATCTGGACAGGAATGTTAACCAGGTTAATTTGTATAATCTCGATGGGCGTTCTTATTCCACTTCCGTGCAGGCAGAGTTTACGGCCGAAGTGATAAAGAGACTTGAACTGACGCTGGCCTATCGCTTTAACGATGTTAGAGTCAATCAGCTCGAAGGCCTTCACGAAAAGCCTTTTGTTGTAAGGAACAAGGGTCTTTTCAGCACAAGTTATGCAACCCCTTTCGAAAGGTGGAGAATTGATTTGAACGTTCAATTCAACGGGAGTTCCAGACTGCCCGACACAAGCGACAGTTTGCCGGAGTTCCGGTTGGCGGAACGGTCGCCTTCCTTTTTTATCGTTCATACCCAATTAACACGGAAATTCAAATGGTTTGATGTTTATACCGGGGTTGAGAACCTCACCGGTTATACCCAGAAAAATCCGATCTTATCGGCCGACAATCCCTTTGGAGACAGTTTCGATGCAAGCATGATCTATGCCCCGATTTCGGGCAGGATGTATTATGCCGGATTGCGTTTCAGGATCAAATAAACAATTAAAAAAAGGAGAGAGATGAACCTAGCATATTTACTAAGCCCAGACTTGCATGAACAAAATATCCATGCGAGTCCTGGCCGACCCATTAGAAATAATTCGGTACGGCTGAAATCAACAATTATGTTATTTTGGATTTTTGTGATCGGGCAGGCTGCTTTGCTGGCCCAGAGTGGCGAAAGCAAAATGGTTCGGAGCAAAATCCAGACCACCGCACAGTGCGGAATGTGCAAGGAAAGGATAGAAACCGCCATGGCTTTTGAAAAGGGGGTAAAGAGTTCCAGTCTTGATCTTGATACAAAAATTCTCAGTGTGGAGTACAAGAGGGGAAAGACAAGCGATGAGGCTATACGCAAGGCAATTACCAAGTTGGGCTATGATGCCGATGCTATGAAGAAGGATGAAAAGGCCTATGCCAAGCTGCCGGGTTGCTGCAAGATGCCCGATGATCCCGATTATGTGAAACACGAATAGAAAAAACCCCGCTCCAGCTCCCGGAAAAAAGGGAAGTTGGACGGGGTGTTTTTTGAGGCAAATTGAATTGTCCTGATTCTGCCGAAGCGCTTTTGGATCTTTTGGTTCTTCAAGGAGCTCGATGAAGGATCTATTTTGCTTTTCCCTGGTTGGCTACTGCTTCCATTGCTTTTTTAACTGCCTCTTCATCACCCAGGTAGTAATGCTTGATGGGTTTGAGGTTTGCGTCCAGCTCGTAAATCAAAGGAAGTCCGGTAGGAATATTGAGTTTTAAAATTTCCTCTTCGCTCATATTATCGAGGTATTTCACCAAGGCACGAAGACTGTTTCCATGAGCGGCAATAATAACCTTTTTGCCGGTTTTGATGGTTGGCGCAATGGTTTCGTGCCACAGCGGAAGGAAACGCTCAACTGTGTCTTTCAGACATTCGGTAAGTGGAAGATCTTTTTCAGGTACATTGGCATAGCGGGGGTCGTTCCCGGGATAGCGGGGATCACTTTTTTCAAGAGCTGGAGGTGGAACATCATAGCTCCTTCTCCATATCAGCACTTTGTCTTCACCGTGCAAAGCAGCGGTTTCGGATTTGTTAAGACCTTGCAGACCGCCATAATGACGCTCATTGAGCCTCCATGATTTTTCAACGGGAATCCAAAGAAGATCCATCTCGTCGAGGGCAAGGTTTAGCGTACGGAGAGCCCTTTTCAATACCGAAGCGTATGCGATATCGAAGGTAAATCCGTTTTCTTTCAAAACTTTACCTGCGCTTAGTCCTTCCTGAACACCTTTTTCAGTAAGATCAACATCTGTCCAGCCGGTAAACCTGTTCTCCAGGTTCCACTGACTTTCTCCGTGCCTGAGGAGTACAACTTTATACATAATGAGTTATGGGTTTGATTAATAAATATTGCCTTTGGGAAAGCAAAGATAAGACAAAAGACAAAAGGATAATTACAAAAGTGTTGAAAAAGCCACAAATTCCGAAGGCATTCCCAAAAAAGCTTCAGGAATAAGGGTAAGAAAGGGTGGCCCTAGACAACACCCTTGTACTTGTACCCTAAATCGTTAATTGTTTTTTCAGTGTCGCCAAGGTTAATGTTTTCACCTTCAAGGCTCACGTGACCGCTTGCCAAATCGATTTTTACATCGGTAACACCGTTCATTTTTTTCAGGTTATTTTCGACATTCATTTTGCAGTGATTGCATGTCATACCTTCTACCAATATTGTTTTGATGTTCATAGTATTGTTGATGTGGGTTACTGTGAGTGGGGTTTTCTTTTTGAAAAGAAAGGGCAAATAAATTCTTAACAAACCATTGATCATTAGGCCGGTAAGTACGATAGCCGATCCGACCTGAAGCCAGCGTGGTAGGATCTGGTGGTTGTGTTGGCCCGAATGGATATTATGGATTGCGCTCATAAAAAGGTTTCGGGGCAGCAGCTCGTTTACAAGGATTCCAAAAAAAAGTGCTCCTGCAATGATGGAGAACAAATAGATAAAAAGAGTTTTACGCCCCATGGTGTTTCCAATCACAGAAATCGTTGCCGCGTTGGTTGCCGGTCCGGCCATAAGAAAAACCAGGGCTGCACCCGGTGAGAGCCCTTTCATCATAAGCACGGCTGCGATGGGAACCGATCCGGTGGCACAAACGTAAAGGGGTATTGATGCAAGAAGGATAATCAACATGCTGAGGTAATCGTTGGAAAGGTATATTAGGAAAAAATCCTCGGGAATGATTACCGCCATCAATGCCGCAATCAGCAAACCGATGGTTAGCCACTTTACAATATCCTGAAGGAAATCCACAAAGGCATATTGCAGCATGCCCTGTATGCTCACCTTCTTTTTTACCGTTTCAACGGGAATAGTTTTTTCCGGGGGATTGGCTTTGTTGGCGCGGTTTTCCGAAATGTTTGTCAGGATACCTCCTAACACACCGGTTACGAAAGCGACAAAAGGACGAATAATTGCCAGGGGCCATCCCAGAAGCGAGCCGGTAACCATAATGGAATCCACCCCGGTTTGAGGGGTAGAAATAAGAAACGACACCGAGGAACCCTTCGACGCCCCGTTACGGTAAAAGCTCACTCCGGTTGGGATAACCCCGCAGCTGCAGAGTGGAAGCGGAACGCCCAACAAAGCCGCATTTACTGCTGAAGCTGTATTGCTTTTCCCAAGGTATTTCACCATTTTTTGATCCGGAAACCACGCGTAAAGCATGCCGGCAAACAAAAAGCCAAGCATAAGGTATGGAGCCATTTCTATTGTAAGTTCCACAAGCTCCCCGATGTATAGTAAAATCCATTCCATAGTTCTATTCCCCGTTTGAAATCATTGCTTTTTGACCGCCTGTTTTGTACTCGAACTGAAGGGTTACGTGATCGATATCAAAGGAATTTCGAAGCATCGTTTCGATTTGGTTGCGCAAAACATCAACCTCGCTTAACAACATGTCATGGTTAACATCCACATGCGCCTCAAAATGAATTAGCTGATCGGTAAGGTTCCAGGCATGGATGTGGTAAATGTTTTTCACACCGCCGATTTTTTCCACTTCTGCTTTGATCTCAAGCAGGTTGAGGCATTCAGGAGTGTGTTGCATCAGGATCGCAACAGCCTGGCGGAGTATTTCAATGGTTTCCTTTAGAATATACAGACCAATTAAAAAGGTAATGAGCGGGTCAACCCAATACAACTCGAAATACAGCATAAGCAGTCCGCCGATGATCACCACAACCGATGATAGGCTGTCGCCGATAAGGTGAATATAGGCAGCTTTAACATTCAGGCTTTTGGCAGAGTCTTTTTTCAGAAGTACAACGGCATAGATGTTTGCCAGAAGACCTATCGTTGCAACAGCCAGCATAACCAAAGAATTTACAGGTTCGGGATCCTGCAGACGGAACCACGCTTCCTTAAAGAGGTAAAAGCTGAGAATAATCAGGGTAACAGCATTAAACAGGGCTGCCAGGATTTCAATTCTTTTCAGTCCAAAAGTAGCTTTTGGGGTTGAGTCTCTGCTGCTAAGTTTTAGGGCAATCCAGGCAATAAATGTCGCAAATGCATCACCCAGGTTGTGAAGGGCGTCGGAAAGCAGGGAGAGGGAGTTGGAAAACAGTCCGCCCACCAGCTCAACGGCAGTGATAAGCAGGTTCAGCAGCGTTACCCAAAGCAGATTTTTTGAATTAATCTTTTTTTCCCCGTGGGAGTGGCTATGGGAGCTGACTTGGTGCATTTTTATAAGAATAAAAGCAAACTGACGGCCATGACGCCCATCCCTGCTACGAGTCCGTAAATGGACAAGTGATGTTCCCCATATTCCCGCGCTGTGGGAAGGAGTTCATCGAGCGAGATGAAGACCATGATACCTGCAACTCCGGCAAAGAGAACCCCCGAAAGGGTTTCGCTGAAAAAGTTGCGCAACAGAAAGAAGCCCACCAGTGCGCCCAGGGGTTCTGCTAGACCGGACATAAAAGATAACAAAAAAGCTTTCTTTTTGTTCCCGGTGGCGAACGAAACGGGAATGGAAACTGCAATTCCCTCGGGGATATTGTGGATAGCTATAGCCACAGCGATGGGTATCCCCAGTTTGGGATCGGCCAATCCAGCAGCGAAGGTGGCCAAGCCCTCAGGAAAATTGTGAATGGCAATGGCAAGTGCGGTAAAAAGGCCCATCCGGTAAAGCTTTTTGTCTTTTGCGGCTTTGGATGGGATCATCTCTTCAACATGGTGTATCTCATGGGGATTTTCGCCAGAAGGAATGAGCTTGTCGATAATGGCAATAATCAGAATTCCCCCGAAAAAAGCAAGCACAGTGTACCAGGATCCGATTCTGTCGCCGTAAATCTCGGTCATTGACACCCTTGCTTTTTGAAATATCTCAACCAGCGAGACATAGATCATAACCCCTGCGGAAAAGCCCAGGGATACGGAGAGAAACCGCGTGTTGGTTGTTTTGGTAAAGAAAGCCAGGGCACTTCCTATGCCCGTTGCCAGTCCGGCAAACAGCGTAAGGCCAAAGGCAAAGAGTATATTTTGGGTACTGAGATCCATAATTTATTTGTTATGATGAAAATCATTTATGTAAGGGCAAATACAATGTGTGTCCCAACAATGTTAATCATCGGAACAAGTTTGGTCTAACCCGGCATAACAATACCCCATACTGCGCAGCTCCGGCACATTAGTTTTACGCGTTGGTTTTTCCATATTTACGCAGCCATACAAGCAGGCCGATTCCCAGCATAATAAAAGGCAGGCTAAGTAACTGACCCATGTTCATGTGCCATTGGGAAATCATGTTCAGCTCGAAGTCGGACTGTTCGAATTTCAAGTATTCAATAAGAAAACGAGTGGTAAACAGTGCGATGAGGAACCAGCCGAAAATAACGCCATCCTTGAGTTTTTCCCCGTATTTGCGGATAACCCAAAAGAGAATGAAGAACAAGAGCAGGTAACTCAGGGCCTCATAGAGTTGGGTGGGGTGACAGGGAAGGTGTTTACCGAGGATTTCGCCGGTATTCGGATCGGAAAAAGTGATGCGGGAGTTGTCGCGAACAAAGCGGAAACCCCAGGGCAAATCGGTGGGCCTACCATATATTTCCGAGTTCATGAGGTTTCCCATGCGAATAAAAAATCCGCCAAGTGCTGTAACAACACTGATGCGGTCGATAAGCCAAAGAAACGACATTTTGTTTTTCCTGACATACAGATATAAGGCAACAAGGATGCCAATGGATGCACCATGACTGGCAAGTCCGCCTCTCCAGATCTGCAGGATTTCCAAGGGATTTTTCAAATAGTAGGCGGCATCGTAAAAAAAGCAATGACCGAGTCGTGCACCGATAACCGTACCCAGAGCAATGTATAGGGTTAACTGGTCGAGTTTTTCGGTTGAAAGGCCTTCCTTTTTAAAAAAGCGGTTGAAAATAATGTACCCAAAAAGGAATGCGCAGGCAAAAAGCACGCCGTACCAGCGGATGCCAAATGAATCAGACAGTTTAAACAGCCAGGGATTAACATCCCAAACAATGCTAAGTATGTTCATCTTTGTTTTTTTTTAAAAAGAGTTTAAACTTACAAAATTTAATCTGCATAGAGGGTTAAGCGTTTTAAAAATTTCGACCTGCTATGATTCCTTTCCTGGTAATTCTTTCTAAATTTGCGTGTTATCAAAATATTGGAATTTGAAAAAGCTTAAATCGTTATTGCAGGTATTATTGTTGCTTTTCTTTTTCGGGGGATGTGCAAAAATGGGTTCCCTTACTGGTGGCTACAAGGATGAAGTCCCGCCGGTTCTCATCTCCTCCAAACCTTTGAACTTCTCTGTGAATTTCAATTCCGAGAAAATCGAGCTGGAATTTGACGAATATATAGCTCTCAAAAACGTTAACCAGGAACTGATCATCTCCCCACCGCTTCCCAAAAAACCTGTTGTGAGGATTAAAAACAAATCCGTAATTATCGATCTTAAAAACGAGTTGAGGCAAAACACAACCTACACCTTGAACTTTGGAAAATCGATAACCGATAATAACGAGGGCAACCCGCTTACAAATTTCGAATTCGTGTTTTCAACCGGAACTTTTCTCGACTCCCTCTCGGTTAAAGGCAACCTACTCAACTCGTTCAATCTCCTGCCTTCAAAAGAACCCTTTGTTGTTGGACTGTACCATCAGTCTGAGGATTCGGTTCCCATGAAATCCATTCCTGTGTATATCAGCAAGACGGATACGAAAGGGCTTTTCCAGATCAACAACATCAAGGCCGACACTTTTAAGATTTTTGCCTTGAAAGACCTCAATTACAATCTCTTGTACGACTTGCCCAATGAAGAAATCGGATTTGCAGACACCTTGCTGATTCTTACTCCTGAATTTCTGAGTTCCCTTCCCGAAAGAATTGCGGCTGTTGATACCCTTTCGTTGGATACCGTAGACCCCGAAAGGCCCGAACCGACTCCCCCGATATCCGACAAAAAAAAGGAAAAAAAGTCCAAAAGGCTGGCCCCAGCGGTCAGCCTGCCCGATACTGCTGCAGTTGACAGCTTCGACCAGAAAGTGAAGTTGCCCGAATTGTATGTTGATATGTTTTATTTTTTGCCCGAGGCAACAAAGCAATACATGACGAACAATGAGCGTATCAGCAGGGAAAATTTTCAGTTGTGTTTCAGCCTCCCACTTAAAGATAACCCGGGTATAGAGGTTCTTGGATTTGAAGCGGCTAAACCGTGGTATCTGCCGGAAATTTCCGCCAGGAGGGATACCTTTACTTATTGGATTACCGACACGAGCCTTATTAGCCGCGATACGATTAGTCTTCAAATTGCTTATCCCATGAAGGATTCCGTGGGAGTTACTTATACCCAGCTTGACACGATAAAATTCATAAGCCGCAAACCTTTAGCGAAAGCCACTAAATCAAAATCAGATAGCAAGAAAGCTGAAGCCAAAAACCCGGAAGGAATCTTAACGCCAACAAGCATTCGCAACAACGGGATTCTTGATTTTAATGTGAACCTTCCGTTTACCTTTAATTATCCACTTCAACGGGTTGACACTTCGTTTTTGAAATTATATGCTCGGATCGACACGCTGGAAGTTCTGCAGAATTATAAATTTGAGATTGATAGTTTCAATTTACGAATGGCCTATTTGGAATGCGTCTGGAAAGAAAAGACAAAATACAGGCTAGAGGCTCTGCCCGGCGCTTTCAACGACATTTACAAGCACACGAATGATACGGTAGTGCTGAAGTTTTCAATACAGGAGAAAGCTTTTTATGGCACACTTACGCTTACCTTAAGTGAGGTGGGTTCACCGCTTTTTGTTCAGCTGATGAACGAAAAGGAACAGGTGTTGAGAACAGCCACAGCTGTTGCAGATGGCCCGGTTTTGTTTGAGTTTCTTTCTCCGGCGAAGTATAAACTCAAGTTTATCTATGATACCAACAGTAATGGAAAGTGGGATACTGGTGATTATACGAATAAAATACAGCCTGAACGGGTGTCTTTTTATAAAGGGGAAATTAACATCCGTTCAAATTGGGATCTTGAGGTGAAGGAGTCTTTTAAACAATAAATATTTTAAGTCCAGAATGATCAAACAGGGTTATTGTCTGCCTCTGTTGTTCAGTTCGTTCCAAATAAGGGCTCCGGCACCCAGAACTGCAATGTTTTTGTCCTGTAGGGCGGATGGAAGCAGTTTTATTTTGTTTCGGTAAATTGGCAGAAGGTAGTGCTCCATATATTTGCGGGTTGGGGCGAAGATAAGATCCCCGGCGCAGGAGAGTCCGCCGAAAAGAAAAATCGCTTCCGGGCTTGTGTGAGCCACTGCGTCGGCAAGTTTTAGGCCCAGCATTTTTCCGGTATAGTCGAAAGCCTTAAGCGCGAGGGGGTCGCCCTTTTTTGCAGCTTCGCTGATCATCTTGGCATCAAGGTCATGAAAACTGACGTTTCGGAGCTCGCTGTCCTCAATTTCGGAGGCGATCATTTTATACATGGTTCGTTTGATCCCGCTGGCAGAAACGTAGGTTTCGAGGCAGCCCTGTTTTCCACAGGCACACTGTCGGCCCTCGGGAACGACTACGGTATGTCCCAGCTCACCGGCAAACCCGTCGTGTCCGTATACAAGTTTTCCATCCACAACAAATCCGCTTCCCAAACCTGTGCCCAGAGTGATCATAATAAAATGCTTCATCCCTTTGCCGCCGCCATAAATAAGCTCTCCCAATGCCGCGGCATTGGCGTCGTTGGTAACAATTACCGGTACTGAAAAATGCTTTTTCAATAAGCCGCCCAAATCCACTGAACCTTTCCAGGGGAGGTTTGGGGCAAATTCGATTTTTCCGGAATAAAAGTTACCGTTTGGAGCGCCCACACCCACACCCACAATATCAAAGGCTTCTTTTTCAATTAGCTTCTGCATTTGTTTATAAAGTTCCTCAAGAAAATCCTTAATCTTCGGATACTTGTCTGTAGGAATAGCTCCCTCATGGGTTAACTCCCCATTCTCAGCAACCAGCCCAAACTTTGTAAACGTACCGCCAATATCAATTCCTACTACACGTTTCTTCATAGTTAAAACCATTTCAGATGAAGTATTTTTTTAAAAACGACCTTTCTTGTTTTAAAAACAGTGGTAAAGATAATCGTTTGCGGTGACAAAGAAACAAAAAATAACCTTGAAAAACGGATGCGCCGGTTGTGCCGAAGCAATAAATTCTTTTTGAGAGACTCAGTCGGTCTGAGACTTTTAAGGTGTTTCTCCAAAAAGCTTTGATTGAACTTGTTTGTTGTATCTCGATTTTGTGGCACAAGGAACCACTTCCGGTTTTGATATACTATTCATTACAACCCCTTCAAAAAGAATGTTATGCATTCTCAAACGATTAAAGATTGTTTTATTGAAATAATATTTAATTTAGCTGAGATTAAATTTAATGCCTGTCATGATGAAAAATTTCATTATTCCAATTGATTTTTCGAGCGATTCCTTAAAAGGGCTTGAAGTTGCCGTTCTTTTTTCCAAAAGATTGCATGTGAATATACAGATGGTTTATGTTCAGAAAAGCAGCGAGGATTACCACCCCGGCTCAATGGAAGAAGAACACAAGTTTGCCGAGTCCAGATTTAAGGAAATCATCGCGAACTATGAGAACAAACTAGGTAACGATTCGAAGCTTCGTTACATTATTAAAAAGGGGAAGATATATCAGGAGATCGTAAATCAGGCTGAATCATACAACAATAGTATAATTGCCGCCTCCACCCATGGTGCCTCCGGGTTTGAGGACTTTTTTATCGGAAGCAACGCAATCAAAATCATATCTGCCACAGGCAAACCCGTCATTACTATCCGCAAAGGAAATTGTCCTACCGATATTAAGAAAATCATTGTTCCCATCAAAATGAATGTTGATACCCGGCAAAAAATTCCCTGGGCCATGGAAGTTGCCGAATTGTTCGGAGCAGAAATACACTTGATTGCAATTTCAACAAGCACAAACAAGAAAGATTTGGCCAGGATAAAAGCCTACCAAAGCCAGAGTGCCGATTTTATTGCAAAGCGAAAGATTCCCGTTGTGGCTAAGCAGCTGTTTGGCGATAGCCTTTCAACCCTCGTCACAAATTATGCCACTGCGGTGAATGCCGACTTACTGGTTATAGGATCCAACCGCTTCAACGGTTCCAGCAAGCCAATGGGCGGCTATGTTCAGGAAATCCTGAACACCTCCCCGGTTCCCGTCTTGTGCATAACCCCCGGTGAGAAACATGTACCGGTTGGGTTTCATGTGGGATCAAAATAGCACTCACGAAACTTTGACTTCTTTCATAAACTCCCGGGTAAGCATTCTCTGCTGAAGTGCTGTGGGAATGAATTTCTGAAGGAGGATAAGGAAACGGTTCACCCCGAGTGGGATATACAAGAATTTTCCTGTGAGCATCTTTTCTATTGCGTTTTTTGCTAGAACTTCCACGGGTATCGCCGTGAGTCTTGCTTTTGCCCCATGAGCCTCAATTCTGGCATGTGTTCCGGCATTGGTTCTTACCCCGTTTGGACAAACCACCGATACGCTGATCGGAGAGCCTTTCAATTCGTACCGAAGCGCCCGGCTGAAGTTTACCACATAAGCTTTGCTGGCACTGTAAACGGTTTTATAAGGAATGGAAAAAAAGGCCGAGAGACTGCCCACGTTTAAAATATAGGATTTTTCCTGTTTCTTGAGCTCCGGAATAAAATAGCGGGTAAGGAGGGTGAGGGCCCGAATATTTACCATTATCCTGATATCGCTGTAGGCCGGGTCGGAGTTTTCAAACACCGCCGTTCCAGCAACCCCCGCGTTGTTGACAAGGATGTTTACCGCATACTTTTTTTCTATCACCCATTTATAGACGCTTTCCGGGCTTTCCAATTGAGAAAGGTCGGTTTCGAAATAGTCGATGATAACATCGTGTTTTTCACGAATTTCGCGGGCCACCTCGCTGAGTCCCTCGTTGGGCAGCGAAATCAGTAAAAGGTTCATTTTCCTGCTTCCGCAATACCAGGCAATACCTTTTCCAATGCCTGAGCTGGCACCGGTTATTAGGGCGAAGGACTTTTCTTGTCTCATCTCGGTAAGGATTTAAGATCATTTAACCAGGTTAATGTGCTTTTCAAACCGGAACCGATGCTCCTGGGGCGATATCCCAATTCAGCAATAGCTTTTGAGCTGGATACGTTCCAGTGCTGTACAAATTTTTTCACAAGGGGAGGTGTTATCAGAGGTTCTCTGCCGAAAAGCTTTGCAAATAGCAGCATGGTATTCGACAACAGCATCATTAATGCAATGGGGATATGCATCATGCGTTGTTTTTTGCCACTAAGACTGCCCAGCTCCTTGAAGAAATCGTTGTATGAAATATTGTCGCCTCCCAGAATATAGTTTTCGCCAGACAAACCTTTTTCCATGGCAAGAATATGACCGCTAACCACATCTTCCACGTGTACATAGTTTCCAACGCTTTTCCCGTTTCCGGGAATCACATGCCATCGACCTTCGGTGTAGCTTTTTATCATGCGGGTAACCCCGTTGCTTTCGCTAAGGAGCCCGGGACCATATACTCGGGTGGGGTTTACAATCACCACATAACTGCCCGATCTGCTGAGGGTCCTGAGGATCTCTTCAAGAATTGCTTTTGAGGATTCGTAATCGATAAAGTACTTTTGAGGTTTCGGGGATGACTCGTCAACAAAACCCTTTTCCCCCGAAGGACCAAAGACCCCAGCGGTGGAAGTGCACACAAACTTTTTTACTCCACAAGTAATACCCGCGGAAATAAAATTCATTGTACCTTCTATGTTGAGTCGATAGATTTGGGAAGGGTCGGGGTCCCAGACTTTGGCAAAGGCTGCGGTGTGATATGCCTGTTCACAACCGGCCATGGCTGCCTCCAGGTCCGCGCGCACGAGGATATCCCCCTTGAAAAGAACAATATTGGGATGCCTGATGATTTCCGATTTGGCTAAGGAGCGGTACAGAGCGTGTATGGTGTTGCCCTCGTCGGCAAGTCGCAGCGCCAGTCGACTCCCAATAAATCCCGTAGCTCCGCTTATGAATATTTTCACGGTTTGGTTTTAATTAGTTGCATATTGGGGTGAAAGAGAAAGGAAAACCATTCGTTTGAAAGTGCCAGAACAACGTGGGCAAAAAACGCGATCCAGAACGAACCCGACCCAACAGCAAGGTAGGAGAGCAGAATGCCGAAGGGGATGGCACCAAGGGTTTCCTTGCTCCCTTTGGGAATGTGAACCAGCGAATATACGGCCGTATTCAGAAGTATTGCCGGCCATAAGCCCAGAACGGGCAGACTTGCGAAAAGAAGAAATCCCCTGAATAAAAACTCGTAGGCCAGAAGGTATAAAATCCAACTCAAAGCACTCGACAACAATAGGGAAACCGACCATTGCTGATCCCGGATCTGCGGGTAATGGGAAAGATTTTCGGAATCCCGGGAGTTAACATAGTTCATGGGGATTATAACTACCGACAACACCAGGATCCATATCAGCGTGATTCGGTTTGGCATGCCCGTCCCGAACAGAGCGGCTGAAGAATCCAGGAAGAAACCAATCACAGCGAGCGATGCCAGTCCAAAGAAAAGTACCCCAATCATGCGCTGAATAATCACATGGCGGGCGTTGCTTGAACTCAGACTTTCCCAGAGTTTGTAGGCAGGGCTGTTTGTTATGAGGTGGTATAAAATAAATCCAAATGATGCTGTTGAAAATGCTGATATGAAAACTTTTATGGCTTCCGGGTCGAGGGTTGAGGGCATTTTGCGAGGGGTTTGAAAACCAAATTTATGAAAAGAAGGGATAGGAATAAGCTTTTAATGAAAATATTTTTGTCCCCAGGTTCTCACGTTATAGAGGTTAAGGCTTGCCGCGACCCAATCAAATCATCCAAGAATCCTTAATAAAAAAATTTGCAATGGCAAGAAATCAAAATTGTCATCTCCTTCGATCTCCCCAGCTTCAGCGAAGGAGAGCCTGAACATCATCCATAAACAAGAGCCGATAATACATTTTGACATTTTTTATAATTTCCTACATTTGTAACATGTGACAATAATTTATCCCAAAAATGCACCTGAAAAACATTTCCCTCTCTCTCATGCTGCTGCTAAGTACCTGCATCATAGGCCTGCGGGCCCAGACAGTTTCCGATGTGGATGGAAATCTTTACCCCACTGTCGTCATCGGGTCACAAACATGGATGGCAAAAAACCTTTCGGTAAGCAAGTTCAGAAACGGGGAGGAAATACCCGAAGCCCGCACATCAAAAAAATGGAACGCAGCCAATAATGCTGGAAAACCTGCGTGGTGCTACTACAATTACGATGCGGCAAACGGAAATCGTTACGGTAAGCTTTATAACTGGCATGCTGCGGCCGACCCAAGAGGCATTGCCCCCGAAGGATGGCATGTTCCCAGCGATGCTGAGTGGACCATGTTGATTGACACGCTTGGAGGAGAGAAAATCGCCGGCGCCCATATGAAAAGCAAAACCGGTTGGGATGGCACAACTTCAAAAGCCGAAAATGTCGTAATTACCGACGGCTTCACCGGTCTCCCAGGTGGGAGTTGTAACCACAGCGGATCGTTTTATGGGATCGGCGATATCGGTGCCTGGTGGAGCACTACCTGGAGCAGGATCGACATAGCCTGGGCCCACAGCCTTTATTTCGGGAGCGATTTTGTGAGCCGCGATGGCGACTATAAGCGCGTGGGACTATCGGTTCGCTGCGTAAAGGACTAAGAATCTTTAAAAAATACCGAAGGTGTTTATGTCTTTTCCCCTGGAAAACGAAACCTTTACCTGTTTGATTGAGTACAAAAACCAGTTTTCATTCAAAACCGAATCCAAATTTCGAAAAAAGGCTTAAAGATTAAATTTCGCATGTCTTTAGTGGAATAATTTTGACAAGTGTTGATATTTTTTGATATACGAGAGGGAGATATTGAAAAGTTTGTGCGAAACTTGTAAAAGTATTTATTAAACTATTATTAAGTGTTTTGCTAGTATACATTTAAATGAGTGAACTAAAAAACATATCTATCGACGGAACAGGGAAGACTCCCAAAATTGAATTCAATCAGGAAAGGGGAGATCTTATTTTAATTGGCCGTTCCATCCCGGAAAACGCCAGCCTCGTTTATGAGCCGCTTCTAGAATGGATAAACGATTACATCAAATCCCCCTTTCACACCACCAATCTCTATCTCAATCTCGAGTACTTCAACTCTGCCACTTCCATATGGTTTGCCAAAATGGTAAGGGCTCTGAGCAAAATTACCGGGAAGGACAAAGTCTTTATTATCCATTTGTATTTCGATATGCAGGATTATAAAAACATGGATACCGACGACCTTAGCGATATGGTAAGTACCTTGGTTGGAAATATCAGCGATGTAAAAGTAAGCATCGGACTGAAAATTCATGGCATCAACCGCGAAAGAAAAACTGTTAAGGATACGATGATCTTTATCTAATGCAGTCCTTTTTGCGATAGGAACCGTTAGCGCGAATAATTTTATTTAATAGGATTGAGAAGCCTTGGAGAAATCCGGGGCTTGTTCATTTATCCCTATGCCGTTTTGGAGAAATAAAGGGGTCCAGACGGTCACTCCCAATGGATATCGGGAAGCGACACTCTGATTATGAGTGTTAAATCAGGGTTTCCATCCGTTTACACAGATTTGTATCCCTTTGTACCAGTATAAGTTAAAGTTGATTAAATGTAAAATATTACAGGGATTAAGATTGATTTTTAGAAATACTGGCGAAAATACTGGCTCGTTTATCAATACGCTTTTGCTCACCTTACTTTTGAAAAGATTATTAAAGATCACTATATTTGTGAACTAAACATCCTATATTTTAGTATGAATAGTTCACTAAACTTTAAGAATAACATTTTATTATCAATCTTCAGCGATGTAAAGACGGTATTTCGATTAAGAGATATTGCCCTAATGGTCGGAGAAAAAGATTTTGGATCACTTAATAAAAAGTTAAACTATTATGTCCGAACGAGCAAATTGCTAAATCCAAGAAAAGGCATTTATGCTAAACCGAATTATAATAGTGAAGAGTTGGCATGCCTCCTTTATGCTCCCACATATATTTCCTTGGAATATGTGCTTCAAAAAGAAGGGGTTTTGTTTCAGTTCGACTCACGCATTACTTCCGTTAGTTATTTAAGCCGCAGTATTGATGTCCAGGACAAGACTTTTGTTTACCGTAAAATTAAGGGTGAAATAATTGCCAACACTAAGGGAATTTCCAGACAAATTAATCAGGTTAACATTGCTACAGGCGAAAGGGCATTTTTGGATCTACTATACTTGAATAAGAATTGTTATTTTGATAATTTAAATCCACTGAATAAGGCTAAGATATTTGACCTCCTTCCTATTTATATGTCAAAAGCATTGACAGACAGAGTGAAAAAACTTTTTCCCGATGATTGATTTAAACAAACACAAATTTCTCTTAATTCAAATCCTAAAAGACATTTATTCTGACATTGAATTGTCAAATTCTTTAGGGTTCAAAGGGGGTACTGCCCTGATGTTTTTTTATGATCTGCCTCGTTTTTCAGTCGATTTGGATTTTAATCTTCTGGATGCAGACCAGGAGGATCGGGTTTATCAGAAAGTCAGGAAAATTCTGTTAAAATACGGTAGCATACATGATGAAGCAATAAAGCATTATGGCCCTCTCGTCGTTCTGAATTACGGGTATGGTGAACGAAAATTAAAAGTTGAGATTTCAAACCGGGTTTTTGAAAACCGTTACGAGATTAGAAATTTATTAGGAATTACTGTAAAGGTTATGGTGCAAGAAGATATGTTTGCCCATAAATTATGTGCTTTGCTTGATAGAAGCAGTGTAACCAACAGAGATATATTCGATTGTTGGTTTTTTATGGAAAAACGCACTCCCGTAAATAAAAACATTGTTGAATCCCGCATGAAAAAGCCTTTAGCCGAATATCTTCAGCAATGCATTGACCTTCTGGAATCTATGAATGATAAAGTATTATTACAAGGATTAGGCGAATTGATGGACAACAGCATGAAAAAATTTGTGCAAACCAAAATGAGAAGCGAAACCATCAGTTTGCTGAGATTTTATAAGGAATTCCCGATTTTGTAAATGGGAAAAGTATTCCTGCTTTACCAAATCCCGGCACCAAACATAAAGAAATCTACAAGTGGTCTTGTAAGTGTCTGATTTATAGAAGGGGGTGGTTATAATAAAAAAAGCCCGCCTTCGCCTTACGGCTTCGGCGGGCGAAGGTGGGCCCAGCTGGGCACGATCCAGCGACCCTCCCGACATGCAGTGTCGGGATGCTCTAACCAGCTGAGCTATTTTCAATTCCTGGTAAAA
>JAIFNN010000228.1 GCA_020047715.1 Bacteroidota bacterium
TGGTGTATCCCGGTTTGAAAATGGTCTTGTGCTTCGACTTTGGAATTCCCTTGCCCGTATCGGAAATATCGATATAAACAATTTGAGTGTTATCCTGTACTTTAATTGAAATGTTGCCTTCGCCCTCCATGGCGTCCATGGCGTTTTTGCAGAGGTTTTCAATGACCCACTCAAAAAGAGCTTCATTCAGAGGGATCTCAATTTCATGGGATGGGCTTTCGAGTTCGATCTTGATTTTCTGAGAACTTCTGCTTTTCAGATAGTTCACAGAGTTCTGGAGGCTTGGAATAAGGCTTACCGGAGCCAAAACCGGCTTGGATCCGATTTTCGAGAAGCGCTCGGTGATTTTCTCCAGACGCTTGGCGTCCTTCTCAAGTTCCTCTACGATGCTTTCACGATTTACGTCCTGCTTTAGCAGTTCTACCCAGGCATTGAGCGAAGAAGTTGGTGTGCCCAGCTGATGCGCAGTTTCCTTTGAAAGGCCAATCCAAACCTGATTTTGTTCTGCTTTGCGCGAGTAGCTGAAGGCAAAATAGGATACCAGGATAAACAAAATGATGACGCCAAGCTGTACAAAGGGGAAAAAAACCAGCATCGTTAGAACGGTTGAATCGGAGTAGTAGATGTAATTCCTGTCGCCGTCACCCAAGTCGATTACCAAGGCCTCATTCTGTTCCTTCATACGAGTAAGCTGATTTGGGAGGTAGTTCTTCCGGTCGACCCGGGTTGTATCGAGGTTCCGATACGAAACGATGGTTCCGGCGCTATCAGTTAGAATTACGGGTACAGTGGTGTTGTTCTCAATTACCGAAAAGATAAAATTCAAGTTTACATCGTCGTTGTCGGAACTGATGAGCTGACGATTGGCCTCGGCCCAGAGCTCAACTTTTTTCTTTTCCTCAACCGAAAGCTGGTCTACAAGCCAGTTTGTGTAGCTTAAGGAAAGCACGCCAATGAGAACTGCTGTAAGGAATAACAAAAATTTCCAGCGGGTTTTCTTTTCGTAAATGTTAATTGAAACGGCCATGATTTGTGTTGTTTGAGAATTATTTAAGGTCAGGGTCTTCTTCGTCCCAGGAAATTTTAAACGCAGGATCCTTTTTCTTCCCCTTCTTTTCTTTTTCATCATCAGCCGTCGTCACAGGTTTGTCGGCCTCGTCTCCCCAGTCCATAATAAACTGGTCCTTGCCATCACTATCCTTGTCTGCAGGGGAAGATAAAGTGTCTTTTTTAAACAATCCCAATTCCTCCCTGAGAATCGTTTTGAGAACTTTCTTTTCTTTCTGAAGATCACTTTTAATTTTGTTAACAGCTTCTTTTTTGTCGTACCGTATCTTAAAATCGTCGGGTGTACCAACAATTGTGAGATACAAATTTGTTTTGCCGGCGCCGTCGTCCTCAATAACCCCAAACTCCTCACTCTCCCTTTTCGGCTTCTTGACCTTGGCGGCCAGAATATCGTTCAGACTCAGTCTCATTTTATAATCGAAGTAGTTGTCAAACCCGTGGCTTCCTGAAATAGTAATATTAAAGGCCGAAGAATTAATATCCATTTGAGGAATAAAAACTGTCTCGTCTTTTATTAAAACGGAATTTTTAAGAGTTGAGAATCTGATGTGTTGCAATTCTGAAAGTTCCACAAAGGAGGAAAGCTCAGTAATCGGTTCAAAATTAATCAATTCGCCGTTTTCAATCACGAAATCTGATTCTGCGGTAAGGTTTTTGGTTTGAAGTTCCAGCCTGTTGTTGATATGGGCGGAAAAATCGAATGTGCCGGAAACAAATCCCTTCAGGTTTTCGGAGATGATAAAATCCTGTCCGAAATTGTTAAAGGTGTGGAAGAGATTGTGGATATCAATTTTTCGCAAATCGCCGGTGGTTCGCAGAAGCATTTTCCCCTGAATATCCTCAATTATGGCTCCCCCGGCAGAAACCTTTCCGCTCATAGTTTCCATTTTCAGGGATGATACGCTGAGCAAGCCGGGTTTGTAACTGAACCATGTGTCGAGGCCCGACGATAAAAACTTACCGTAAACAAAGCTGTCTACCTTGCAATGCAACTTGAGATAAATGCTGTCAGGTAGATGAAAATCAATTTCTTCTGAAGAGTCTGACTTCTTTATGAAATCGGTAATAATAAGTCGTTCGGAAAGGATTTCACCGTTTATCTCGGGAATTGCCGATTTGTGCAAAAGGAATTCCAGGAAGTGATCCACTACGAGGTTGGTTGAAGCAATATTTTCGCCCAATTTTATGGTTAAAACAGGAAACCAGGTTTTGCCATCCATGTTAATACTCCCCTCCAGAAGATGAAGAGGCAGTCCCGAGAAGGGTGTTTTTCCGGAGATCCCCTCAAAACCTATGGTTCCATTGATCCCGTTTGCTGAAAGGCTCTTCATCCCAAGATCGCTGTAGGAGCTTAGGTTAATGTTGATCGAAAGATCGGGGTGTATGAATCCCTGCTCAAGAATCAGGCCCTCGATATTCATAACACTTGAAAGATCTTTGGCTATTAGGGTTCCGTTTAGTGATGCAGAAAGAAATGGGTTTATAAAATTATCCAGGCTTAGCTTGCCAGTGAGAGAGCTTTCCCCGTAATTTACGAAAAAGTCGCTGAGGAGAATCCTGCTTGTTGCAGCGCTTCTGCGCGAGCCGTTTGAATAGGTCCCGCGCAAGGCAATCCCGGTGATCTGGCTGCCGAGTTGGGGCAGAAAAACACTGCCATTCATAACTTTGAATGCGGCCCGGATCGAGGGAACTGCTGTGCTGCTGAGCGAACCATTCAGCTTGATAAGCATATCTGCCTTTCCCGCAGGAGCATACTTTTTGATTGATTCGGTGTTGAACGGTAGAGCAGAAACCAGAGATTTGATATCCAAATTTTCACCCGCTACCTGCAGATCCAGCAAGGTTTGACTGCCGGTAGTGAACGACCCTCCGGCCTTTATGTTAAGATTGTTTAATGACAGATCCCCACGGCTTATCGTGTAAACAGAATCCTGCACATCGAGAATAAGCCGCGAGCTTAGATTCAATTTTGATGCATATTCAATGCCCTCTCTTTTGAAGGTCCCAAAATAAAGAGAAGAAAGCGTATTCAAAGAAAAACTGTTTTGTGAAAACTTTCCCTTAAGGGCCAGATCTTTAATCTCCCCTTCCGAAAAAATATCCTTGGCAAGGTTCAGAAATTGCCAGGTGAAGCCGCTGACCTTAACATGATCGAGGCCAACAGTTAAAGCTTTTGGATCTTTTTTCTTGTTATTTTCCTTAAAGATACGGTAGTTAACTCCTCCCTCACTGTCTACAAGAATAGTTACCGAGCCTCCAACTGCATGAATTTTTCGGAGCCGGTATTCTTTCCGAAGAATATCGAGCAGGTTAAACTGAAGGTAAATTCTAGAGGCGCTAAAAAGAGTGTCGCTTGGCATACCCACGAACTCCGACCGCATGAAACCGTTGCCCGACAATGCAACCACATCGTTAAGCACAATACTTACAAAGGGAAACTTTCTCAGAACCGAGAACTCAGCGGAGCTAACATTGACTTTCACATCAATCTCGCTGTTAATCTCAGCGATTACATAGTCCTGTATTTCGTCGCTGTAGTATTCTCCCAGCACAAACCCAAACGTGGCTATTGATGCGAGTATCAGCAGAATGGCAACAATGAGCTTGGAGGTACTTTTTAAAATCTTTTTCACTATCCAATATTTTATTTCCTGACAGGTTTTTGCGCTACGTACAACAACCCAACTCCCTGCAAAAATAGACTATTCCAAAAGGAAATTCAGATCATCTTCCGAAGAAAGTTCCAGAAATTCACTGTTATAACGGAAAATCCTTGCTTTTCTTTTACCAATAAGCTTTAAATTTCCATTTTCAAGGAGGAGCATCGTTCCTTCCCGCAGCCCAACCACATACAAATCCCTGTTTACCTGGATAAATTCCTTGATTCTGTCTTCGCGGGTTTCCCCGGCATGCCCCTCGGGATTGGCATCCAGATAATGCGGATTGATCTGAAAGGGAACAAGGTTGAGCGATGAAAAGCTTACCGGCTGAACAACGGGCATATCGTTGGTGGTTCTTATTGTTGGGCAGCAAAGGTTCGACCCGGCACTCCATCCAATATATGGGGTTCCTGAAAGCAACTTTTCCCTAATGGGCTCAATCAACCCGTTTTTCTGGATCAGGTGTAGCAACTGCCAGGTATTTCCTCCCCCGACAACAATAACATCGGCCTCCACTACCGCTTTAACAGGGTCGAAGGAGGTATGAATCGATGTAACCGAATGTCCGATTTCCTCGAATCGTCGGTTAACCTTTGAGGCATAGTCGTCATATGAAATGGTAATACCGGCATAAGGAATAAAGAGGATATTGCACTTTTTGGAACCCAGGAAGAATTTTATATGCCCCATGGGATACGCAAGGTATTCCTCACCTGCATTTGTAGAGTTGGAGATAAGCAGCAATCGCATAGACCTTGTTTTTTTGTTTTCACGACAAAGTTAATATTAAAACACATTCGAGTTATAAGATGGGGGGATTAATGGGTACGACAAAAGAATGTCGGGATGCAGGAGCCTGTCTTAAACCCTGTTCCCACAAAATTCACCATTCAGGGATTTCATGGGAAGCCGCCGCCCATGCCTCAGAAGCCGCTTTAACTCGGTAAATATATCGGACCGGTAGCTGAGTTGGTGAATTTTATTTCAATCCCTGAGACAGAATTAGTTCGGGTATTTCAATTTTTTATATCTTTAGCTGAATTAAAAAGCAGGTTTTTTTGTAAAAGCAGCTTTGTATTTTAATTTGTTTCCGCGAAGACTCCTGAGTAAGGGGGCTCTCAAAGGATTGATATATAGTAAGGTATACGTATTTAAGCATTGGGTACTTTTCTTCGGGTGGAGAAAGTCCCCCTATTAAAAAATTGTCTGCAAACAAAGATTATGTTTGAAGGTGTTTGATTACATGCTAAGAATTAAGACATTTACACTGAAATCTAAACGATAATTCAATAACATCCATATGGCAAGCCTACGTTTTCTCTTTGGGATGATCCCCGCCACTTCTAAGTACGAATCCGAATCCGATAAACTTCGTTCCGATTACCAGGAGTACAAGAAATTTGAGGTGTCCGACGAACTTAAGCATTTTCAGGAATTGGAAAAGGATGTCACTTCAGCTGATTTTCAGCAGCGGGTAAAGACTATCAAATCCCGAAATTTTAAGCAAACCGATGAGTTTAAAAAGGAGCAGGAGTACAAGAAATGTCTGAAATCGACTGTTGTTAAGACTTATTTCAAGAAGAAGAATACCGAGGTGGGAGCTGCTTTGGCAGAGTCGTCGGAAGTGAAGAGAATGTTGGAGCTGGAGGCTTTCGTTAAATCCGATAAATTTGGGGAGGTAAAAAAATATATGTCCCTGTCGGCAAATCAAAAATTCCAACAGTCGGAAGAATACAAAAAGCAGCAGGAATACCTCGGTCTGGCAAAGTCCGAAAAAATCATTTGGTACAAGAAAATCCTAAAGAAATATCCTTTCTCATGGGTAGAGAAGTGGGATTTGGCTTTTGAAGATACATTCGCAAGCAGCAAGCCGGATTCAAATACATGGATGAACCGTTATTTACATGGTGATTCCATCCTTAACAAAGGCTATGTGATGGCCGATGACAAGCATGCTTTTTCCGAGGGAAAGAACCTCGAAATTATCGATAAAAAACTCCGGATTCTTACCCGCAGGGAAAAAATCAAGGGTCTGGTTTGGAATCCTGCCCACGGCTTTTATGAAAAGGAATTCGATTTCTCCTCTGATATGGTAAGTTCCGCAAAAAGCTTTTCACAGGCCTATGGAATGATCGAAGCCAAAGTCAAATTCGGCAAATCGGAGGTTTCCCAGGCTTTCTCACTTATGTCGGATCAGATGCTTCCGCACGTTGATGTGGTGAAATTTGAGAAGGGTAAGATTTTCGCAGCCAACTTCTGGAAAGGATCCTCTCAGATATCCAAATCAGTTAGCTCCACAGGAGGAGGAAAGTATACCTCCGATTATCATATTTTCACGCTTATCTGGGAAGCAGGGAAACTCACCTGGAAAGTAAACGGTGTGGAATTCAAAGTTCAGACCCAAGGTGTTCCCGACAAAGCCATGTTCCTGGTTTTCAATTCCAGTCTTAAAGAAAAAGCTTCGGATGCCGGAATTCCTTCCGCGTTCGAGATCGATTGGGTCAGGGTATATAAGTCCAAATAATCAAGGGAACCAGCATCAATAAAAACAAAAAGAGCCTTTAGACCGAGATCTAAAGGCTCTTTTCTGTTTACACAACCTCAGCGGATCTGGCTTAACACTGATTCCTGTTTGTATAGGTCGGCCAGGTAAATCAATTCATTGTAAAGACTCTGGCTTTGGTAGGCTTCATTTTCGAAGCGCTTTTTAAAGCGTGCTCCAAGCGACTGATAATATTGAATATCCTGCTGGAGAATTTGCACAAAATCCATGAGGATAGCATTTGCCTTATCGAACTGCCCGCACTTATAGTAGGCCTCTATTACCCCTGAGTAATGAACCGGGGTTTTGCCCTGGCCTTCGCTATAAGTTACTCCCGATATGAAATGGTCATATGGGACCTTGTTATGAGGCGCTAGATCCATGCAGCGGTCGAGCACTTCAACAGCTTTATCGGTCTCTCCTTCAGCCACCAGGGCTTCTGCAAGCCGCACAAATGTTTTCCGGAATTTGATCACTCCCAGGGTTCTTGTATTGTAGAAATCCAGGTAAACATCAGGCTCATTCATGCGCCCCCACTTGTATTTTTCCATGAGGTTCTTGTAAAGGATATCGGTTTCGATCCGCCCCAGCTCATAATAGAAATCCGGCGATTTGGTTTTAATTGGAACCAGTCGGTAGGCGAGTCCATCCATCTGAAAATAGTCTTCCAGTCCCAGGGTGCCGTCATTTCCTCCTGCTACAAAGTAAATAGGCCTTTCCCAGTTATTGTGTGCGAGAATGTCAAGCTGAAGAAGGTTGGCCTTGGAGATTGGAATATCGCGCAGGGTCCAGCTTATAGGGCTCTCTATCAGATGCGAATTCTCAGGCTTTACAGTGCCGTTGGAAATAACTTTGGCCGTGTCGACATCCAGAATAAGGTTGGCGGTGGGCAAGACATCCACAAGCTCGTTGCGGATGGTTCGTTCCCTGAAAAGGCTGTGCTCGCTTTTTATTCCTTCGACCAAGGTGCTGATATTGATTTTTCGGGAGTCTGTTTTTACATAGACCGAACTGTTTATTCCATCTGCATATTTCGTGTTGGGGAGGGTAATGGGCAGCACCTCCGAATCGTAGGCCTTCATTTTCATCTGATCGATATACCACTCGGTATTGAAAAGCATCAGGTTCACAACCCTCACGTCGGTGCGGTATCCTTCCACTTCCTGGACATACCAAAGGGGAAAGGTGTCGTTGTCGCCATTGGTAAACAGAATTGCATTTTTCTCGCAGGTATCCAGATAGTTTCTTGCGATATCCCGCGCCGTGTATCTTCCCGAACGATCGTGATCGTCCCAGTTCTCAGCGGCCATCAGGATGGGAACAAAAACGATACTGAGCGATACGATAGCCCCGGCAGCTATGTGATTCTTCCAGGCTTTTTTCAAGGTGTCGAACAAGCCGAACACCCCAAGTCCCACCCAAATACAAAAGGCATAAAAAGATCCCGCGTAGGCATAATCGCGTTCCCGGGGTTGCATCGGGGTTTGGTTCAGATAGAGCACAATGGCTATACCCGTCATGAAGAACAGCAATCCCACAACTAAAAAGTTCTTCTTGTTGTTTGAGAAATGAAAGAGAAATCCCATAATACCCAGAATCAGGGGTAGGAAATAGTAACGGTTCCTCGAAGGGTTATCCCGGTACTTGTCGGGCAAGGTATTCTGATTCCCCAAACGGTAAGCGTCGATGAATCCTACACCACTGATCCAGTTTCCATTCACGAGACTTCCGTGGCTTTGCTCGTCACTTTGCCTTCCCGCAAAGTTCCACATAAAATACCTCAGGTACATGTGCCCAACCTGGTAGTTTATGAAAAACACAATGTTATTTATCATTCCGGGGCTCTCTCCCTCGACAATTACACCCCAACGTTTGTACTCGTTGATATGACTGGGTTCGCGGCTGTACATCCTGGGCATAAATCCGGATCCCGTGGCGTAGGTCAATTCAGGCTTACGATAAGCAACAACATACTTTCCCTGCTCCTCGTCTTTCCGGTATACTTTTTTCGTTTCTTTTATTACCGCATAGCCTTCCCGGTTACGGGCAATTTCCGCATCGAAATTATGTCCGAAAAGCAAGGGTCGGTCGCCATATTGTTCGCGATTTAGGTAGGAGAGGAGCGAAAAAACATGCTGCGGGTTGTTTTCATCCATCGGGGGATTTGCATGGGAGCGGATCACAATAGTTGCATAGGAGGAATAGCCGATCACAATTACCGCAAAACACAGGATAGCAGTGTTCAGAATTACTTTCCCGTGTTTTTGGGTATACCAGACTCCAAAAACGATCAGGCCCACAAGTAAGATTGTATAAATCAGAACACCTGAGTTAAAGGGCATGCCAAAACCATTGACAAACAGCAATTCGAACCAGCTTGCAATTTTCACAAGGCCATTGATGATGCCGTACATGATAACTCCAAGGATCAGTATCGACAAGCCCAATGCCTGGAGCATCCCCTTGAGGGAATAAGTGTATTTCCTGAAATAGTAAACCAGTACAATCGCTGGGATAGCCAAAAGGTTCAAAAGATGCACCCCGATTGACAATCCCATTAAATAAGCTATGAGAATGAGCCAGCGATTGGCGTGCGGCTCATCGGCAACGTTCTCCCATTTGAGAATGGCCCAGAAAACCACTGCGGTAAACAGAGAGGAGGTTCCGTAAACCTCGCCTTCAACGGCTGAGAACCAAGCCGTATCGCTGAAAGCGTATGCCAGCGAACCAACCAAACCGCTGCCCAGGATCAGGATTTGATCCCTCAGACCGATGTCTTCCTTATCGCGCTTTAGACGCTGAGCAATATGAGTTATAGACCAGAAAAGAAAGAGAATCGTGAACGAACTTGCCAAGGCGGAAAGCAAATTTACCATGTACGCTACGTTCTCGGCACTCGAAGCAAAGAGTGAGGCTATGCGGCCCAGAATAAGAAAAAAGGGCGCCCCGGGAGGATGGCCCACCTGAAGCTTGAACGAACTGGCGATGAACTCGCCGCAATCCCACCAACTCACCGTAGGCTCAAGCGTCATGATATATACAGCTGTCGCAATTGCGAAACTCAACCAGCCCAGACTAATATTCCAGATTCTGAAATTTCTCATAATAAAGTATTTGACTTTGGCGAAATTAGTGAATTTTATGAATATTGAGGTAAACACTTATTATCTTGCCAAAATTATGCAAAGCAGATAAATTTGGAATTCACAAGTTAGGGATATGAACAAGAACAACGACTGGAAAGAGCGGCTAGGCGTGGTGTATTCCACCAACCAGGAATTCAAATACGATCAGGACCAAAATCCCGATGAAGCTACTCCTCCCCCGGAAAAACAAAATCTCAGGGTTCAGCTCAGCACAAAACACCGCAAAGGGAAAACCGTTACCCTGATCACCGGGTTTGTGGGAAAGGCCGATGATCTTCAACTTCTTGAAAAAGAGCTTAAGACAAGATGTGCCACAGGCGGGTCCTCAAAAGACGGTGAGATAATTATTCAGGGAGATCTGAGGGAGAAAGTAAAGACCTATCTGCAATCAAAAGGCTATAAGGTAAAGGGATAGAAACTCCAATTCGGGAATGTTGCCAGAGTTGGGCTTTTTATCAAAGCGCCAGTTTTTTTTAACAATTTGGCTTATTTGGGGTTATTAGCTTTTGGATTGTCAACAGCACAATAATTTAATTTCTGATGAAGTATTTTTTAGGGATACTGTTGGTTTTTTCTCTGGGGATGGGAGTTTCTGCGCAGTTTTATGAGTTTGGGCAGGATCCCTCGTCAATAAAATGGAAGCGGATCGACACCGAGCATTTCAGGCTTGTTTATCCGGGGGATTTTTCAGAAAAGGCCCAAAGTCTTGCCGCAATGATGGAAGCGAACTACCCTGACAATACTTCGCAGTTGAATCACCGGCCCGGAAAGGTCCCCCTTATCGTACACAATCAAACGGTTATTTCAAACGCCTTTGTTACCTGGGCGCCCAAAAGGCTCGAGTTCTTCACCTTTCCCGATCCAGCCCTGTATCCGATCGACTGGCTGAAAGAGTTGAGCATTCACGAGTATCGGCATGTGGTACAGATTGATAAGCTTAACCAGGGCTTCACCCGTTTTATGGGTTTTTTCCTCGGACAGCAGGCAAACGGCATAGTGGCAGGTATGATGCCGCTTTGGTTTATAGAGGGAGATGCGGTGAGTGCCGAGACTTCCCTCTCCCAATCCGGCAGGGGCAGACTGCCATCCTTTGAGATGGAATTGAAGGCAAAGTTGTTGTCGGACACGAAACTCTATAGCCTCAATAAAGCCTATCTCGGATCTTACAAAGACATGGTACCCGATTACTACCGGTTAGGCTACCAGATGGTAAGCAAGGCGCGCAATGACTATGGTGACGATTATTGGACCCATGCTCTGGATTATATCGGAAAACGACCTTTCCTGCTTAGCCCTTACTATTTCTATTCGAAGCGCGAAACCGGTGGCGGACAAAACCTTTTGTACAAAAACACCATGACGGCCCTAAAAGACCACTGGTCGCAAACAGCTGTGGAAAGGGAGGTCGAGGAAATATCCCCCTTTAATAAAAGAAACAAGAGAGTTTATACCAGCTATACGGTTCCCCGGCTTTTGCCCGATTCTTCCGTACTCGCGCTGAAGACCAGCATAAACAGCATCCCGCGCTTTGTAAAAATTCGTCCCGGAGGAAAAGAAGAACGCGTCTTCACACCCGGGAGTATGGTTTCAGGTCGTTATTCGTATTTTGGCGACAAAATCATCTGGGACGAATATGTTCAGGACATCCGCTGGAAAAACTGCAGCTACTCGGTTCTCAGGGAATACGATTTGGCAACCGGAAAACAGCGCAACCTCAGCCGGAAATCCAAATATGTCTCCCCGGCCTATTCCTCTGATGGGAAATATATAGTAGCGGTTGAGGCCAATACCGATTACACTTTTTCTCTGGTTATTTTCGATGCCGGCGACGGCAAACTGCAGAAGACCATTCCCTCCCCGGGAAACTCATACCTTCAGTATCCCGAATGGATCGATGGGACCTCCAAAATTGCCGTTATTGCCACTGGGGAGGAGGGCAAGAAAATTTTACTCTACGATCTGGTGAGCGGCACATGGAAAGAGATCCTAAAAACCGGTTTTGTAAATATTGACCATCTGAAGTCAAAGGGCGATTATTTGTTTTTTAACGGGGGATTTGATGGCATCGATCAGATTTATTCTATCAATTTGCGAGACGACAAACTCAGGAAGCACAGCAATGCCTTGCTTGGCGCTTTTTATCCGGATCTGTCGGTCCGGAACGAGCAATTCGCCTATTCATCGTACGGTTTGAAAGGCTATGATATTGCCGTTAA
>JAIFNN010000125.1 GCA_020047715.1 Bacteroidota bacterium
TTACATCATAGCTTACCGAGTTTGTGGCGGATAAGGTGTAAAAGTCATTTTTGCATTCCGGGGCATCGGCTACAAAAACGCCATTGGAGAAACGCGAAGTGAATTCCTGTAAATACTGGTCTGCTATTTCCTGGGAATGAATAATAAGCGTGTTTTCATCATTTCGGTCTTCGGCAGCGCCGCTCCAGTTGTGGCATCCGGTTAGAACCAAAGGATCGCTGTCAGGAAATGAAGGGTCGGCGATCAGATACTTATGATGCATGATTCCTGATTCCCCAGTTGTTCTGAAATTCCCACCAAGACTGCCTTGTAGTGTGGTAGAAACGGTAAGGGCTGAGGCTGTGCTTTCATCAACATCATGCAGCAAGACTTTTACATCTGCACTGGCATTTTTCTCGTTTCGGATTTCGTATCCCAATTCTGTACGGGTTATTAGCATGGTTGCTATATACAACTGATGATCGGCTGATTTGATGCTTTCCAGGATTTTGGAGTTGGTACCATCCGAGGGACTAAAGTAGCACTCAAGTTTTTTACCTCCAATTAAAAAATAATGAGGGGTGTTATCAAGCTTGTCCGGTCCAAATTTTGAGTTGTCGGGATCAGGCAATTCCCCTTCGTTACCGAACATTTCATTGAATTCAAGAGTGTAGGTTTTAGCAAGGCTTTGATCCTGAATGATAATGACGTTATTGGGGTCAGTATTGATCTGTCCATCCGTGAAATTGGTAGCACCCGTCCAAACAACGGGCAGGTCGGGGTTGGATGAATGAGCATCAAAAACCACAAACTTATTATGCATGATCCCATAAAATGGATAATTACTTGTGGGACTGGCAATTTTTCCTATTGCCGCGTCAAGCTGGGTAATTCCCAGGTTGTCGGTATTCGAGTCGTAAACGACTCTGACCTTTACTCCCCTGGAATGAGCTGCATTTAGGGCATTCGAAATATTCGAGATTCCGGCATTGTTAAAATTGTATATGGTAAAATCGATTGATTCTGTTGCCCGGTTGATATAACTGATCAGGGTGTCATCAATGGCATGATCCAGCTGAACCGCGTTGCTTAAAATCGAAACGCTGTTATCCACGGATCGGTTGAAATAGGTTTTCATCGAGCCAGTGGAAAGTGATCCTGTGATATGAATTTGAGAAGGAGCTTTAACTGTATCTTCACCGACTACCGAAAAAGGCTGAACATAAAGAAATTCAGAGGCTGAGGCACCAGTTATTTCGAGGGAGTGGTTACTGGTAATACCCTGGTCGGGTATGTAACCCAACTCAAGCTCCGGGGTCTTCCCATACTTTGCTTCCGTAGTGCCATCGATATCAGTTAACCAGTTAAGCGTAAAACCTGTGCTTGTGATGTTGCTTACAGAGACCGCCGACCGAAGATTTATGGCTTTCGAACTCACGATGTCATCAAGATCGCGAAGCAAAAGCTGGTAGGTGGTCGAAAATTGAGAGAGAATTCCAATAAGGGTAACTGTGTCGGATGGAATTATCTGTCCCACAATCGGGGATGTGGCACTTGACACCCTCACTTGTCCGGTTTGCCCCCCAGCGGTTATTGTGTAATTGGTTTTTCCTGCAAATGTTGTTCCTCCGGCTGAAAATAATACCCCTTCCACTTTTACCAGCATACCTTCATACGTGTCGCTCCATTGGCCCGGTGTTACAATAACCGGATTTGGAAGTTTATTGCCTGATGAGACTTTTGTAAAAACCGACACCGGATCAATTTCCAGCAGATTGTTATAGTCTTTAACAACGCCCGTAACGGAGACATTATCACCACGGCTCATCTGCGATGCATAGGCAGAACTGTAAATGGCGATTCCACCGGTTTCATCCTGAATGTAACGGATAACAGGGTCGAGTTCAGTTCCGTTCAAAATGGTTCCGGAAATACTTACTGTTTTATTGGCCCCGCCAGCCCTGGCGTCAGTAATGGTTATTGTTTGACCGAAGGAGTAACCTAAAAAGCCTGCAAGGAAAGCAGTAACAAAGAATATTTTTCTCATTTCAATTCTGTTTTTTAAAACAACATGCGCAGGGAGGCTACATACCTTCTCCCCATCCCGAAGAAAACCGTTGCTGACTTAGCATCGAAATCTGCTGATGGAATTGTATTGTAAGTGTCATTATTGGTTGCATCGGTGATATATTCCACATCCAGTACATTGAGCACGCTGAGGTTCAGATCGAATCGGATTTTGTTGAAGTTTTTAATGCGGAATTTGTAGCCTGTATTAAAATCTACCAAACCAAAATCCGGAACAATCCAGGAGTCAGTTACTTTACCGTTTTCATCAGTTGTTGATTCAGGTGTGAAGTCAGCATAATGTCTGCCAAAGTATGTGTACCGACCATTCATATATAGCCCTTTGAATGGCTCATAGCGAAGGCTGGCTCCATATTGTGTTTGAGCAGCATCGCCAACATGAATGCCTCTTGCATCGAATGTAAGGACCTTATTTACCGGATCGTTGGTGTCGCTGTTGTAATACTGAAGGTTTTCAATTTTACTGTTCCAGATCCAGTCGCCCAGAGAAAACAAACCCTGAAATTCGAGTTTTGTGTTAATCTTGTAAACAAAATCGAGTTCGAGGCCTTTATGAATTGCATCCATGCCAGTTATGTTTGCATAAACGCGGATATTATTTTTATCAGGATCGCCTTCGACATACCCGGGGTCGCCTGCCTGAAGCATATATGTGGAATAAACACTTCCTGTGGGTTTATTTCTCCATTGTGTAATGTAAGCATTAAGATTAGCTGCGAATCTGGAATTCCCAAAGTGGTATCCAAGTTCAAGAGCTTTCACAATTTCATTATCTGTGTTCTGGGAAAACGTTGTGGTATAACCCTGGTAGTAATTCTGGAAGGATCGAACCCTTGACAGATAACCCAGATTGACATAAAAATTGGAATAGTCGTCCATATTGTAATTTGCTCCCGTTTTTATCGTAAATCCAGGCTTGTACATCCAGTCGGATTCTGATTTTTCAAAGTAATCAACCTTCTTGTAGCCACTGTATGCAGCTGTAAGGTTGAGGAAGCCGGAAATTCTCTCTCCCTTAAACTCTGCTTGGGTAAAAACGCCACCCCATTTAACGAGACCCTCATAATAATAGTCGACCGTATCCCCTTCGTATTTCATTGCTCTCAGGGGATCCTGTACGTAATCGATCCGTTTATCGGTTCTGTCTACCGCATAATCTCCGCCGAGAAGATCTGTTATCGTGCGGTAATGCAATCCATTGTATGATCTTAGGTCAATTCCTCCTGAGAGGGTGATTTTTTCGGATGCAAGGTAGTTAAAGGTGGAGAGTAATCCGGTCCAAACATGTTCATTGTGGAGCCTGGTAATAAAGTTTGTAGAGTAATATAAATCAGGACTGTAGAGGGTATTGATAGGATAACTGGGCCCAAAAGGAGTGGATGAACCTTTTGCATTAGCGTCGTAGATTTTTTGCCAGTTTATCTGTCCATATCCCGGATTATTAGGATCCGAGATAAGTTGAGTTTCTTTTATACTTGAGGTTGGCTGGTCGCCTCCCCCGTAACCTAGCGACAGGTAAGCAATGTTGGAGATAGTCAGCTTATTGTTAACGGTCCAAAAGTCTCTCAGGCTGAACTGTGGCTTATGATAGATATTTACACGTTCCGATAGTATTTCCTCACTGGCTGAAGGGTCATTTTTATCGCGTTTAAGATACCCCCAATGCTGGTTATACCGTACGCTTTTATCGTTAATTAATGGCCTATAGAGATATTTTCCGTTTGTTCCCATGGTATCGACATCAACTCCTAACTTTCTGGCATAATCAAGACTATAGGAAGCTATTCCTCTTTTGTACGATCGCTGATCATGGTTCTGGGGTGCTCCCATGCCGGAAAGAGTGATTAAATGTTTGTTTACCCTTTTGTCAATCCTGGCATAATAAAACCAACCTTCAGAAAAGGTGTTGTCAACCCATCCATTGCCCCGTTTATAAGATCCGGCAAGACTTACAGACCAACCTTTGGGGAGCAATCCGCTTGTGTATCCAAGACTGGTTCTGAATTTCCCGGATTCGTCAACTTCATTTTTAAATGATATTTCCTTTGTATTTTCCATCCCTTTGGTAAGGATGTTCATCGTGCCTCCCACAGAGGGCAAGGCTAATTTGGAAGCTCCAAGTCCTCTTTGCACCTGAACCGAACGGGTTACCGCATCAAGTCCAAACCAATTAGACCAGTAAACCCAACCATTTTCCATGTCGTTCACAGGAATACCGTCGATCATAACTGCAAGATTCCTTTGATTGAATCCCCTGATTGTTATCCTTGCATCGCCATCTCCGCCTCCCTGTTGGGTTGCATAAACTCCTGGGGTGGTGTTCAGAATCATAGGGATATCCCTTCCGGCAAGTTCCTCCTGCAACTTTGCCGGGGGTATGTTGGAGAAAGCAACAGGTGTCTCTCTTGATCGTGCGACATCAGCAACTATGGTTACCTCATCAAGTGCTAAAGGACCCAGATCAAACTCTATAAACTGATTCCTGCCACTAGCTGCAAATTTCTTGGTCTGCGACTCGTAGCCTACATACGAAACGGTAAATGAATAGTCGCCGGCAGGCAGATTCAAGCTGAATTTTCCGTAGATATCGGTAATAGTTCCTTTGGCTTCAGCATATATGATGGTTGCCCCAACAAGTGGCTCACTGGTTTGTCCATCTTTAACAATTCCTTCCAGCTTAACCTGTGAGAATGCAACTCCGGGCACGATAGCCAATAGGATAACAAATAGCAGACTTCTTAACATCATGAAAAGAATAAGAATGTGGTGTGATAATTTTTAAGTGAAAAAAAGATAAGCAAAGACCGAATTGGATTTGATCCTTTTCAGTCTTTGCAACAGATGGCTTATTGAATAATTAACTTTTCGGTTATCGATTCACTATCGCTGAATTTAACCTTAATGAAAAACAAACCTTTAACGTTCTCCTCAATGGTAATTCTGGAGTTTAAGTTATTTTGACCCGATGAATGGCTGCTAACAATTTGTCCAAGGCTATTTCTGATTTCGTAGCTAAGGAAAGGTTTGTAGGTACTTAGCGTAAAAACACCTTCGGCCGCTGGGTTAGGGAAAATCGTAAGCTTGGATATTTCCTGAGTTGAAGACACTCCAACCGCCCATGAGCATTTGCAATCATGAACCCCAAGATTTGACCAGTCATTCACAACTCCTGAGAGCGTATCCCATTCTGCAGTTAAATTGAAAGCTGTACCCGGTGCAATGAGAGCACCTTTTTGAATGCCAACTTTTCGAATCAAAGTGTGGTTTGCAGTCCAGGGCAACCAAAACCAACCCGCAGGAGCAATATAATTGGTGATGTAAATACTGTCTTTGCCAATGATATCGCCGTTTAAATCTTTAACATTCTTAAAGGCATAGCCATCAGTGAAATTTGTCCAGCCTTCATCGTCAGGATTCATTCCTCCTCCTATCGTTCCAAAAAGATCTATAGCAATAAACTCGGATTGAACCCCATCGCCGGTTGGGTCTTTAAGAAGCGCAATAGCATCATTTCCATTCATATACATAGGTGCAGGATAAGCATGATCGAGCATGTCGGCTTTAGCTTGCAATTCCGGAGAGCATTTTGTTGAACCAGCAAGGTCTTCAGTTTGTCCGTTTACCAATATAAAAACGTCTTTTGCAGTTAAAAATCCCTGCAATTGGGTAATGCCACCACCATCGTAGTTGGATGCTCCATTCGAATAACGGGCTACATAGTAGTTGCTTAAATCCACAATCTTATCAGTGGGATTATAAATTTCGATTGCTTTACTGTTGTCGGTTCCCTCAACATATTCTGAAAAAAACAGTTCAGTGCAGTCCTGAGCGTTTAGAAAGCTTGATCCTATTAAAGCGGATACTATTATTAAATAGAATTTTTTCATTAGTTTAAAATTATAGTTGTTTTACAATTGTACTGTTCTGACTTCTTATTTTTTTATAAATCGCATCTGTTTTTGGCTACCTTGAATCTCAATATTAACAAAATAGATGCCTTTGCTTAAGGCTTTAATATCAATTGAGGATGAGCTGCCACATTTACCTTTCCTGATAAGTAATTTCCCATCTGAAGAAAATATACTTAGGGATATTACTTCTGATGCACAATCAATAAACAGAACCTCATCCGCGGGATTGGGATATATTTGTATATGGAGAACTCCTGCTGAAACTGTTGAAAGAGGGTGAGGAAGCCTGCTAATATCGGCTAAGGATCTGGGGGCGATTTTTGAAGTGGCGTTAAGTTGAACTGCAATTCCGGTTACATTAGCGGAATCAGGAATCATAGTCCCCAGAAAATCCGCGTTGGCAAACTCTGTTCGAAGAACTGCAATGTCATTTCCAATTCGGGTGGTATAATTCATGAGTTCAAGAAATACCTCACCTGCCTGATCAAATTGAAGATGATTAATTCTGATTAAACGGGATTCGTATTTTTCGAAATTACTATTAAACTCTGTTACAGAAAGCTCTAATGGATTATGAACCAGGTTTGATGATGTAGCGGGGCCGGGATCCTCTGTAGGATGAAATTGCAGCATTCCGTAGTTCTCTTCCAGATAACCTGTAAGACCCGTAATGCCGTCGCCCTCTTTAAATACTGTTGCGATTTTACCAAAGGGATCATCGATTTCTATTCCTGCACCCTCATCCTGAACATATTTCGTATTCCGATTGAACACTTGATGAGTCAGAACGGATTCGGAAGTTATCTTAAAAACAGTTCCATCTGCACGATAAGCCTGACGCAAGGCGGAAATATTCCCAACCTCGGAGAATTGCCCTATGATTACAACAAGAGCGGAACCGCTGATTTCTGAGCCATCGGTTGATTTGGCGGTAACTAAAACTTTACCGTTTCTTTTGGCAGAAAGAATCCCATCCTGAGTAATTCCGGCAATATCCGTATTGTCAACACCCCATTCTATGATTTTATTGTTGGCGTTTTCGGGTTTGATTGCGACGGTCATCTGCAAGCTTCCCAAATTTAGAAAAATGGTATCCTGTCCGGCCAATCCGTCCACCAGGATTGAATTTACCGGTAAGGTACCGCTTTGGTTCAGCGTTGTAATCATAACTGAATCGGCCATTCCAGAACCATCAACGGCAAACGCACGAATCCAACAGCTGCCGTCGTTGAAGGCAAGCACAAGACCGTTCTGATCAACCGATGCCACAAGGTTTTGGCTGGATGACCAAAGCAGTTTTTTATCAGTGGCTGTAAGGGGAAGAATCTCTGCCAGAATCTGAAGGGTTCCCCGATCGGTTTTGATCGAGTCCTGCGCAGTATTTGAGAGTTTAATCCCAGTGATAAGAATGGTTGGACGAAAAAAATGTTGTCCAAGACTATCGGCGAAGTCGGTTGGTTTAACAATCCATTCGGAATCGGTTTCATTGGTTCCCCTGGATGCTTCCCAATTGCTATTTCCCCTTTCGATGTTTGATTTTCTGATAAGTGTATGGTTTGCAGTTGCCGAAATCACTCCGGCCACATCCCATCCGCTTCCCGGATCCACTCCGGGTATTCCGATAACATCCACAAGAACGGTGTCGACAGCGGAAATCCTCATCAGGCCAATTGCGTCGTTTCCACTGAAAAGAGGAATATCCAGCTCATCGGCGTTTTCAAGACTAAAACCGAGGGCTGTGAATTGACTGTTTGCAAGGGTCCATGTTTTTTTTGGGGGAATATTTGAGTTTGTGGGGAAGTTTCTCCAATTCATATCCCATTGACCTCCGTTAACTGAGTAGACCAGACGATAGGGAGAAAGATCAAGATCGTTGTCGCCCGGATTAAAAATCTCAAGGGCTTTGTTGTTGCCGTTCCCTTCAATATATTCAGAAAAAAACACATCTGTCCCGTTCTGCGCCATGCTGGCAACAGATAATAATACCAGGATGAAGAAAGGGATGATGCGCTTCATTGGAAGGTGATAAAATAACAGAGAAAAAGAAGGGCCCGAAGGCCCTTCTTATTATGAATCCTTATTTCTTAACGAATTTCAGGGTTTGGCTTTCTGTTCTCAGGAAGTACAATCCTTTTTGGAGTTCACTTATATTTACGGTGACTTCATCTGCGGTAACATCTATTTTCCGAAGAACTTTACCGGTAATGTCCATCAACTCCAATTTATTTACCTTAGCTAATCCACTAATGGTAATTTCATTGTATGCAGGAACAGGATAAAGATTAAGTTTTGCTCCGGCATTGTAGTTAACACCTGTGTTGTCGACTGTAAATACAACAGTGTAGGTTTTAACTGTAGTTCCATTTTCAGCGGTAACCTCTATGCTTGCAGTTCTCTCAGCCTCTGTGCCAAATAAATTGGTTGGGTTAGTAACCACAACACTGGCGTTCACATTAGCTGTAGTGTATGTAATTGCAGGAATAGCTGATGTACCAACTGGCAGGGTAACTGCATAATTCAGAACAGCAAGGTCGAATCCGGCAACAGCAACCGCATTAACCTTTAACTCAATAAGGTTGGCATTTGCGCTGATAATACGGAAATCCGCGTTTGCCCTTGGTATGATTTGCGCCAGGCCTTTATACTGGATTACAACACCTGTAATGTCGGCCTTGCCGGGAATTGCTGCACCAATATATTCAAGATCTGCATAGTTAGTTCTCAGAACCCCTGTTGCCTCACCAACCGTGAAATTGTAGTTGGTTTTTGAAGCGAAAGTGGCACCTGCGTCAGCAAAAACAGCATTTTTAATAGTTACAAGTTTACTTTCGTAACTGTTCAATTCATTATTGAACTGATCCATTGTAATTTCAACAGGTTCAACTGCGTTTCCGCTTGATACTGCAGGACCCGGATCCTGCAAAGGAATGAATTCAACCAATCCATTATAAACAAGCTTCGTTCCGGTAAGGTTCTTGATTTTATCGCCTATCTCATAGTTGGTAGTAATTACTGATGAATAATCATCAATCATAATACCGCCGGTTGCATCCTGCAGGTATTTCTGACCTCTTGATGCATTTTTATAGCTAAGAAGAACCTCACCTGTAATAATGTATTTGCGGGTAGCGTCGCCGTTACGGAAGACTGATATTGTAGCAGCTTCCAGAATCGGGTTGAATAGAACCGTATAAGTCTGAATAGTCGTACCATCCTGTGCAGTAACAATAATTGTGGTTGTTCTGGCAGCATTGTCTCCTGCGAGATCTGTTGAGCTGGAAATCACTGAAGTTGCAGCTGCATCAGTAGTTGTATAGGTAACTACAGGAATAGCTGTGGTTCCCATAGGCAGTTCAAGGGTATAGCTGAGTTTGGCCGCGTCAAAGCCGGTTATGGTAGCAGCATCTATACTTAAATCGGATAAGCTTGCATCGGAACCCGGTTTTAAGTATCCTTTGATCTTGAAATCATCTACTTCATAGGTCTTTGCACCGTCAACGGTATTGGAAAGATATTTGAAACCAACATAAATCATTCCGGAATATGTTGTAAGATCTACATCGCCTGATTCGGTCCATGCGTAAGCTCCGGCAGATAATGTCACCTGCGAAGTGATATTAGTCCAGCTTGCAGTTACAACACTTGCAGAGTCGTAAGTGCCTGAAAAATCAGTGGAAATGAAAACACCAAGATCAGGACCAGTAAAGTTGGCTGCAGTTAAAAATGATAGTACATTTTCAGTGGATGCATCCAAATCGATTGCTGCTGAAATGAGCCAGTCTTCGTTATCTTTATTGCCACTTGAATAACCGCTTACTTTTGCGTAACCGTTACCGCTATAACTCGACTGTGCCCATACCTGAGCTCCTACGATGCTTACAGCTGTGAATGGAGTCAAATCAACTTCAAAGTCTGCGTTTAGAAGAACATCTGGTGGTGTGGCCGTTGTAACTGTAAGTTTTGAAACCTCAGCCTGTACATTTGGAACAGTTTCATCATCCTGAGCAACAACATAAATATCATAAGTAACATCTACAGTAAGACCATCAATAGTAAGCATACTCTCTGCAGTGCCAGAAGCAAAAGAACCGGCTTTTACAGGAACAGCAGCAGCAGCTCCGGTTCCGGCCAATACTTCAGCCACTGAAGGAGCAGTTGCTCCACCTTCGAGCACAACATAATAACATGTTGAACCTTCATCCAGCTTTGTCAGAAGATCGAAACTGTTTGCGATGATGTTTTTTACCTGAGGATAATTTAAAGTCCATATAGGAGCTGTAACATCTGCTACATAAGCATTTGAATGAACACCCGGATCAAAATCAGCTTTGTTTACAGTTAAGGTAATCATCCATTCTGAAGCAGTCCAGGTTGCATTTGGATTAACCATTCCTCCAACCCTGACAGCTCTGTCGTCTTCATACTCCCATGGTTTTCCTGTACCATCTTCATTAATAACTCCGTAAGCATCTATAAGTGTACCAGTAGCCTGATCAGCATCTTTGTAAAGGAAGTAACCGTCATCACCGTTCCCACTAATATTACCTGAATAAATGTTAGCAGCAAAACCATATTGTGCTTCAAAGGCAGCAAGCTGATATGCGACAATATAAGTTGCGCCAGCTGCTATAGTTCCAGTTAATGGAATATTAGTCCAACTTCCTCCATTAGATTGCTTTGATAAGAAATAAATATCAGTACTGAAATCTATAGCCGCATCACCAATATTGTATAGTTCAACAAATCTGGCATTGGAATCATCCTTAGGATCGGCAACCTCAGAAATGATTAATTTCCCTTGACCGAACAAGCTTATGCTAGTCAATAGGAGAATTGCAATTGAATGTAAAATTTTTCTCATAATGTAATTTTTATATTTCTAAATGATTCAACTTAATTATAAACTTATAATCAACTCCAAAAAAAAATTGTCAGAACTCGGCAAATTAAACTTTTTTTCCCTGGTAAAAAACCTTTTGTTAAACACCAGGCTTATTTGTTGATAACTTTCCTCCTTTAATAATAATTACGAAAACTTTGCAAAGCTAAACATTAGAAGCAACTAGAATGTTTAGAGAGTTTCAGAAAATAAATGAGAAGTGTTCAGCAACAAAGAAACAATTATTTTATCGGACGATTAAACCTTTTCCGACAATTTTGGTCAAAGCTACAAATCAAATGTTAAACATAAATAAACACATCATGAAAAGAATATTGTTTTTAACAGGCTTTCTGTTTTTTGCCGCATTGTTTGCCGTTAACGCGCAGCGCACACCGGGAACCAATGCGCGTCAGGCCACTCAACAGGGCCGGATCGCGGAAGGCGTTCAGAGCGGAGAGATCTCAAGACCTGAGGAAGCTAAACTTCGGGCACAGCAGCGGCATATCAACCGCAGTAAGAAACAAGCCAAGGCCGACGGTGTTGTTACTCCCGCGGAGCGCGGACAGATAAACCGCAAACAGAACCGGGCAAGCAGGAATATTGCTGTGGAGAAAAAGGACTGAGTGAAATGACAAAATTCAAAATCACTGTTGTCCGCTAAAAAAATATAACGTCCCATACGGGACTTTATCAACTTTTTTAACTGCCTAACTACCAATATCTTGTCCCTACG